>DATFYJ010000381.1:0-3955 GCA_035315105.1 Chitinivibrionales bacterium | reverse complement strand
GCGGGCATGGTCGACAAGGACCTTTCCTCGTCGCTGTCGAACAACGGCGAGCTTGCGGCCGCCGTGAGGACCAACCCGAAATACGCAGACCTTTTCCGCCACGCGCGCGCGCTCGAAGGGCTCACGCGACAGGCGGGCATGCACGCCGCCGGCGTGATCATCGCGCCCGGGCCGGTGGTCAACTGGGCGCCGCTGTTCAAACAGCCCGATACCGGCGTGGTCATGACGCAGTTCGACATGAACGATGTGAAGGAGGTCGGGCTCATCAAGATGGACTTTCTCGGCCTCATCACCCTCACCATTCTCCAGGACACGCTCAAGCTTATCGGGGACAACGGCGGACCTGCGATCGACCTGTGGAAGCTGCCCGACCGCGATCCCGAAACCATGGCCCTGCTTGGCAGAGGGGAAACCGTGGGCGTGTTCCAGTTCGAATCGCAGGGCATGCAGGACAACCTGAGGAAGCTCAAGCCCGACGGTATGGACGATCTCATCGCCATGAACGCGCTCTACCGCCCCGGCCCCATGGAGGAGATCCCGGTCTACATCCATCGCAAGCACGGCAGGGAAAAGGTGGAGTACAAACACCCGCTTATCGAGGAGATCCTCAGGATCACCTACGGCGTGATCGTGTATCAGGAGCAGGTGATGCGCATCGCGCAGGAAATGGGTGGCTTTACATTAGGGCAGGCCGATATCCTCAGGAAGGCAATGAGCAAGAAGGACGTTGACAAGATGGAGGCCATGCGCAAGAAGTTCATGGAGGGCGCGGCGAAGAGAAAGGTCAACGAGAAGGTGGCGGGGGAGATTTTCGACCGCATGGCCAAGTTCGCCGAATACGCCTTCAACAAGGCGCATGCCACGGTCTACGCGCATGTGGCGTACCAGTGCGCGTACCTCAAGGCGCATTATCCGCTTGAGTTCCTCACCGCGAACCTGTCGAGCCTGCTTGAAGACCAGGATGAGGTGCTCACTATAAAAAACGAGGCCCAGAGGATGGGCGTGCGCATCCTGCCTCCCGACATTAACGCCAGCGACTTTGCCTGCTCCATGGACCAGGGAAGGATACGGCTCGGTCTCGGCACCATCAAGAACGTCGGCAAGGCCGCCGTCTCGATCCTCGACGCGCGGAAGAAAAAGGGAAAATTCTCCAGCCTCTTCGAGCTGTGCTCCTCGGTCGATTTGCATCTTGTCAATAAGAAATGCCTCGAATCGCTCGTGTACGCGGGCGCGCTCGACTGCCTCAAGGGCACGCGGGCGCAGCTGTTCGCGAGCATCGACGCGGCCATCGACTACGGCGGCTCGTTCCAGAAGGACCGGGCGACCGGCCAGACGAGCCTCTTTGACAGGGGCGACTCGCCCGCGCAGGGCGCGCAAGGCGCACAGAGCGCGTCCCCGGAACCGCCGCTTGCCGGGGTGGAACCGTGGCCCTACAACGAGCTGTTGGCAAAGGAGAAAGAGGTGCTCAATTTCTACGTGAGCGGGCACCCGCTAGAGCGGTTCCAGGACGAGATCCGCGGGTTCGCCGACATCTCCCTCAAGCTGGAATCGCTTGAGAAGGCGAGGGAAGGGCAGAATCTCACCGTGGGCGGCATCGTGACGTCGGTCAAGTCGCATGTTCAGCGCGACGGCAGGCTCATGGCGTTTCTCGAAATCGAGGACTTCGACGGCTCCATGGAACTGCTCGCGTTCGGCGACGCGTTCGAGAAGTTCAAGCATTTGCTCGCGCTTGACGCCATGATACTTGTGCGCGGCCAGGTGTCGGTGCGGGAAGGCGACAAGAAGCCGAAGCTCAAGGTGGACAATGTGATCGCCCTCTCGGAGACGCGCGGAAAGCTCGCGCGAAGCGTGCATGTGCGGCTCAAGACGCAAGGGCTCGAAGAAACGTTTGTAAAGGGCCTTTACGACGAATGCGTAGGGACGCCGGGCGAATGCAGTCTCGTGCTCCATCTCCAGACGGAGGAGGAGAACGAGTACCGCGTCAAGGCGAGGAATGTGACCCTCAGCGCGGCAAAGGAAATCATCGAGTCGCTCCGAAAACGCGTCGGAAAGGAAAACGTGTGGATCAGCAAGGCCGCGGCATGATCACTGCCCTTCACACCGCGGCAATCTGCGTGTGGGCCGCGGCAGCCTCCGTGGTGTGCGGCACGGTCGCCCTGTGCGCGGCGCCCTTCAGCAACAGGTTCGCGCGTTTCTTTGCCCGTCTGTGGTGCGTCCACCTGACGGCACTGTCCGGCATCCGGATAAAGATGGTGGGCGTGGAGAAGCTTAATAAAAAGGAACGATACGTCTTTGTGGCGAACCACCAGAGTTACTTCGATATTCCCGTGCTGTACACGGGCCTTCCGTTTTCGCTGAGCTTTATTGCCAAAAAGGAATTGTTCTTCATCCCGTTCTTCGGGTGGGGCATTGCAGCCGTCGGCCACATCTGGATCGACCGCGAGAACGCACGCGCCGCGCGCAGCTCCATCACGCGGGCCATCGCCATGCTCAAGCGCAAAAACATTTCGCTGGTGCTGTTCCCCGAGGGGACGCGCAGCATCACGGGCGAAATGGGCGAATTCAAGCGCGGCAGCTTTGCGCTCGCGCTCGAGGCCGGCGTACCCGTGGTCCCCCTCACCATCTGCGGCACGCGCGAGATCCTTCCGAAGCACAAAGGGCTGCTAAGGCCCGGCACGGCGACCATCGTGGTGGGCGACCCGATTTTCCCGTCCGAGCTTGCATCGCTTGACAAAGCAAAGTTGTCGGAAATGATGAAGGAGAGGATATTGCGGGGGATGGAAAAGAGTGAAAGTGAAAACGTGGTTGTTGATGGTCTGCAACAGCGCTAAGAAAATTCGACCCACACAGATTCGACAAAGCTCGTTAAACACTTCGCCGCGAACACAATCACCATAAAATCATATAACGGAGCACCCGATGCCATCTGAACTTGATGTCCTCATAGAAGAATCACTTCATCTCCGTCAGGAAGTCCAGAAGATGCAGGAGCAATATGACGGTAAGCGCGGACGCATTCTGGAACTCATGACAGCGGATAACCGGAGGGAGTACCGGTACGGGCAATGCAAGGCAGTGCGCACCGAAGCGATCATCCTGGAAAGCGTTTCAAAGGAATTGTTTGTCAAGGCGCTTCAGGAAGTGGATATTCCGAGGGAGAAGAAGGTGTTTATCTGGAACAAGTCCATAAAAGAGATCAAAAGGCCGGAGATGGTGATTTTGAGGACGATGGGGGGAACGGGGCGGAAGGAAGAGGAGGTGATGGTGGTTGATGGGGAGTGAGGTTACGGTCCATGCTCGCTCTATTTCTTTTCTTCTCTTGCTTTAATAATTTTAACCAAGCCTTTTTCGAAATGGTTCAAGGAATCGATTGTAAATGCGGTACTAGCTTTATACCATTTTCTATCACTAAAATATGTTTGGAGTGCGTTGTCCTTAAAAATATAGCCATGATGAGCATATATTTCATTTCGCATTATTCTAAACTGCAAATTCGTATAAGGAAATGAATCAATTATCGTTTCTTGTGATGACATTAAATCTTCAATGCCGGCGTGGTTGTCCTTTACAGAGTGTATTAGCCAGAATGGATGCAACCAATACAGGTAAAAAGATGGGGACAAGTGTTCGTTTGCATATGGTGTGTGGTTTGAGAAACTATACACCAAGCTGTCGTCATATCTGCGAACAGCGATCTTATTTTTCGTGAAGCTCTTTGCGGGATCTATGAGAAGGTACTGTGTACAGAGGTTCGAAAAGTCAAATGTAATTCTGCCGTTTCCGATTGGGCCATACCATGTAGATGCTGTGCCGATTACATAAGAAAAATCCAATGTCGGCTCTGTAATTTTTTCTGTGTAAACGGTCTTCTCTCTTCTGTCATTTGAGCGATAGCCTGCCTTCGAAAATAATTGAAAGCTGATTTAGAGCCGACAACCAATTCTGGATCGGCATG
>DATFYJ010000380.1:0-3963 GCA_035315105.1 Chitinivibrionales bacterium | reverse complement strand
ACAGTACCGACATAACCGAAGACGGCCAGTGGGTGCTGTACAACTCGGGCGGGATCAAACTCATCCGCATTGACGGCCAGTTCAAGACCTCGGTAACTGCGACCAATCCCTCCGCCAGCGACGGTAGCTGTAATTTCTGGTGGAACGCTCCCAGCGGCAAACTGGAAGTCGTCTATAGAGAAAGCGGCGACAAAGTAGTTCACGCGATTCCCGTCACCTTATCGGCAAATGCCGCTCCGACCTTCGGCACAGACCATATAATCTGCCAATTCACCTCGCAGTTGGAGTTTGTAATGGGCTGCGCCGGCAGCCATTTTTTTTGCAGAGAAGACATTAATTCGGCAGTGGTTAATTATGGGCCGGTAATGGTTACCCTTCCCAGTAACGGCACCGCTGCCACCGAAGCCAATGAGTGGCATCCGGCCGCAGCAAGTATTCCTCAAATGGGATGCATGTGCACAATATCACATAACGGGTCAATCAGTTGCTTTAATGCCGGATACGACCAATGGTGCGGCTGCCTTGCTGATGAAACTTGCTTGCTAAGACACAAATCCTTTGTCTTGCTCCCTTTTCAGGAGGTGACCGCGCCCGCAGTGGGCTGGCTAACCGCTCTTGAAATGACCATGGCCATCAGTGTAAACTGGGCGCCCCGTAAATATTTATTCCTTAGTTCTACAGACTCTACGAGGGGTCAAACTGATCTTTCCAGCAATTTCTGGTCGGATTTCAAGAACTGGAGGTACACTAACGACACCAGCTATATTGCAGGGGATTTGGATTGCCTTGCCTATGGAAATTGCAGCGTTAACCCGGATTCTTGTGCCGGCAGTCGTATGCCAGACTCGGGCACCATATGGCTTGCTCATTACCCTACCAACACCTGGACAATGATTCTTCGCTTGGCCGCGGGCGTAAGACTGAACCACCCGGCGGTTTGGATTTGTAAAGATGCATCATGCCAATCAGGCACCATTACACCGTTACCCGAGAATCGTCTGGAGTATCGTGGCATTCCGTCGCAGGGCACCTCTATAGTTGATATAAGAGGACGCCGCATTATGTCAAATTCCACGACAGCGATAAAACTTACACCAGGTATTTATTATTCCGTAACCCAGTACGGAGTGATGAGGCGCATCGCTGTCGGCCAATGATGACGGACGGGTGGCCTGTTCATGTGCGTGAATCCCACGCGAGCGCATTCCTCGAAGCTTGCTTCGGGGTTAGCGAGCGACTATAGATATGTTTTATTCCATAGGGATGGAAAAATTCCTCGTCCCGCGGGACTGCGGGGTCTTTCAATTAAATCTGTGTGCCACGACCGTCCCGGTCGTGTTTTTCCCCGCGCATCATCGTGGACGACCGTGGCACATGTTCTTTGATTTCCGATCACACAGGGCACCCGCGCGAATGTCATTACTTTTTGTTGAAAACCCCCACCATCCCCGTTGCCTTCGTTTCCGCCCCGGATGCCGTCACCCAATACCGTCCCGCAGCCAGTCCCGCATTGTCAATCACCATTGTGCCGTTGGTGCTTTTTCCGACAATAGTCCTCAGGCACTTTCCGTCCACGGAGAAAATTTGCACCGTTGTTGATATGCCCGGATCAAGACCGCAAATAACGATTGAGCGTTCCGTTGAAAAAATGTGCGAAAGCTTTTGCTGGGTAATCCTGTACGGTGTCAAAACCGTAGCTGTGCCGAACTCATCCGCGCCTATATCAATAATGCCGTCCTGCACCCGCGCTTGTCCGTCGATGTCAAGCGTTCCCACGACATCCGACGCGAGTGTCGCGCCCGCGTTTTTCGCGGGCGAGGTCGATTGGATGTGCAGGTCGGCCGGCGCATTGACCAGGAGCGGATTGGCGTACATCGCATGCGTGTCGGCCCAGGAACCCGGCGACGTCGTGCTCGCGCCGTAATACAGATTGTTGTCGACAGCGACGCCGGTGTTGTTGCTCCCGGAATTCGAAAGATAGGCGGTGCCTGTGTTGGCAGCGCAGATGTTGTTCTTTATGGTGATGCCGCTGCAGTTATACTGGAGAATCACCTCGCCGTCCTGGCCATGATACAGGGTGTTGTTGACAATAACGATACTGTCGGCGTTGCCCTTGCTGGCGGCGTAGCCGCCCGACATGATGTTCCCCTGATACGAACGGGAGACAAAGTTGCTCCGCACCGTGATCCCGCTCGTCGTTTTTCCGCCGTGCTCGCTTGCGACCTCGATGCCGATGTCGCAATTGTCCACAATGTTCCGTTCGATGACGATGTCCATGCCGCCGTCCACGTAAATGCCGTCTGCGCTCCGGTCGCCGCCGTAGGTCGGGTTTGTTGCGGAGCTTATGTTGTACACGCGGTTGCCCGCGCACACGCCGCTGCGCGCCTGGTCCTGGCCGGCAGGACCGTTGCCTTCGAACCCGATGAAGTCGATGCCGATGTTGTCGTTGTCGTGGACCGCGTTGTTGGTCACGGTGAAATCGGTGACGTTGCCGTTTAAAACCATCGATTCACTCTGGCCGAGTTTGCAACTGTCAACCTCGTTGCTGTCCACGATCACCGCGCTTATCGGGGTGGCCGACGTCCCGTAAAAGGCGATGCCGTGCGCATTGCCGTTGTCGTTTTCTATGTTATGCACTTTGTTGTTGCGGATCTCGAGGTTGCTCGAGCTGCCCTCAACGCTGATGCCGATGGGCGTGTTGGTTCCCGAAAAGTTCCGGACTTCCATTCCTATCACCTTTATGTAATTCCTGCTCGCAATGGAAATACCCAGCTCGCCCTTGCCGGTCCCGTCAACGATCGCGCCGGCCTCGCCCTTAAGGGTGATAGAGCCGGAGGCACTCCCGCTTATGCCGAACGCCACTGCCTCGTTGTAGGTGCCGGCCTGCACAAGAACGGTGTCGCCCGCATTCGCGGCGTTGACCGCGGCCTGGATAGTGGTGTAGGCGCCGCCGGATTTTGCGACGGTGAGAGTTGAGGAATAGGTGATCCCTGAGAGGGCTGAAATGATCAATAAGATTCTCATTGGTGAAAGTGACTGTTTCGTATGATTCTCCTTTTGAATTTGTCCTATCCGCTCAATTTCTCGTGATAACCAAGGCTTGTACTGTCAACATCAGAAAAACTAAGTATTCCATTAAACAAAAGCAACTTCCCTGTCCTGGCGGGTCAAGGTAAGAGTTGAGGAGTTGAGAGGTTGGGAATCACAGAAGAGGGGGAAGTACCCGGACGGGTAATGCGGGAAAGAGGTGAAAGATTTGAGCGTTTGTAAAGGAATTCTCTTTGTACGCCCACGCACTCGCGAAAAAAGCAATTACCTTTCAGTATTTCTTGATTTGAGCACCCGTGGCAGCTATATTCCTCGACAGAACCGGTACCCAGAAACGTGTTGAGGCTGCTTAGGATTCAGGGTGTCAGAAAAACATGTGGGAGTAGCGGCAAAAACCTCTGCCCGCTGTGACGCACCCGAAAAAATCAAGGTTCCTTTCAGTCATATCTGGAACTTCCAGGAGGAGAACATGAAAAAGTCGGACGCGAGCCAGGGCCAGCCGGCATCGGAACTCATTTCAAAAAGAATCGCCGAACTCGAGGACTGGCGCGGGGAAACCCTCGGCAGAATGCGCAAGCTCATCAAGGAAGCAGACCCGGACGTCGTCGAGGAGTGGAAGTGGATGGGCACTCCGGTTTGGTCGCACGACGGCATCATCTGCACCGGCGAATCCTACAAGGCTGTCGTGAAGCTTACCTTCGCCAAGGGCGCGTCTCTGAAGGATCCGGCGCGTCTCTTCAACTCGAGCCTCGGCGGAAACGTGCGCCGCGCGATCGACATCCACGAAGGAGAAGAAGTTGACGCGTCCGCCTTCAAGGCGCTCGTTCGACAAGCGGTCGCCCTTAACAGTTCTGGCAAGTCGAAATCTTCGAAGAAAGCGATGTCCTAGGGTATTCCACCCCTGAACGGGTCCGT
>DATFYJ010000379.1:0-2894 GCA_035315105.1 Chitinivibrionales bacterium | reverse complement strand
CCCGGACCCGGCCCTGTGGGCCATAGGGCCGTGGCGGCCCGAGGCCGGAGGCCGAGACCGGAAGGACGGCCGACCCCGCCACTGTAGAGACGTAGCGCGCTAAGTCTCTACAGTGGCGGGGAACGCCCGGTTTTAATTATGGTAATTGACAAAAGAATAAGGAGCAGAAACTAACGTCTCTGCTCCTCATCAAATTCTCAAAAAGGCAATCTTTAGAAAAACAACTTTTCCGTGTAATGCTCTCCGCTCTGGTACGCGACCTTCTTGAGCGCGGCCTTGGGCTTGGGGAACACCAGCTTGAGGTTCTTTGTCTCATGCTGGGTGTCGAGTATCTCCGGGTCGATTTTCGAGGACGGAAGCGCCTTGTATTTCTCGCCGTTCACGTCGACGAGGCAGAAATCTTCCGCCTTGAGCCGCAGTGGATTGTACGAATAGTTGAACATTGACAATGTCATGTTGGTCGTCCCGCTCACCACGGCAAGGTAAATGTCGAACTTGTTGACGCGCGGATCGGGCTTTCCCTCGATCACCTGGGCGTAGCCGGAATAGGTGTTCACATTGGCCTTGCGGAGGTTGCTCAAAAGATCCACGGCGCCCGGATACGCGGGATCGTACACGAGCACGAGCTGCACGTAGTATTCCGCCTTGAGAAGGGCATTCACGTCCTTGCTGTCTTTGCCCTCGGTAAACGCCTGCGACGCCATCTCGTAGAACTGCTTGGTAAAGTCGGCGATGATCTGTTTCTTCCTTGCCTCGATTGACTCCGGATTGTCAACAATGCCCTGGGCCTTGGTGATCCAGTCGAGCGCGTCGTCCAGCCTGTTGCGCGCGATGCTCGAATCGGCCATGAGAAGGATGAAATTCGCGTACTGCTGTCTGAGGTCGGACGGCATGTCCTTGGAGAGAAGCGTGTCGATGTCCTTCATGAACAGCTTGATGGGGTCCATGTCGTAGGTGCCTTCGGACAGCACCATGTTGGCCCGCAGAAGCGTCATTTCTATGAATTTCTGCTTGAACGGGGTGCTCAGCCTCGACTTGTCGGGATGCGCGTTGAACCATTTCTGGTAGAAAATGTAGGCCCGCTTCTGCAGGGTGCGCTGGTTGATGCCCTGCGAGTGCCTGGCCTGGTTGTACGCCTTGTTGCCCTTTGCTTCATCCGAGGTAAGTGAGGAACAGGACGCGAGAATAAGAAAAACGTTTAAGTACACCAGTCCGACAAGAACCTTTTTCATTGCCATCCTCCTCAGAATCGATGAGTGTCACGACACCACGGGTTGGACGTAAGTATATAGAAGATGGTTTTTTCTCAGGAGGTTTGTCAATACAAATTGCAATTGATAGAAGTAAATAATAATTAAGATGAGAAAGAAATGGGCGCCCCGCCGCTTTGCGGCGGCGGCCGTCCTTCCGGTCTCGGCCTCCGGCCTCGGGCCGCCTCGGCCCTATGCCGCGGTAGCGGCGGGTCCGGGCGGCACCGCGCTCTGGCGCGGCCTCCAGTCCTGCCTGGCGCGTGGCATAGGATTAGCGCACAATTTGTATGCTTACCTATGGGTTACTTTCCACAGGTGCTTGATCGAAGGTCGGTTACAACTTGACATGCGATAGCCAACAACAGAAATTGCCGTTCTATTAGCTATCGCCGCGGAGCGGCATTCCACCGAGGTTGCGTTGCGAAGGGGCGACGCCGCGCGAGCGCAAGTCGAGCGCACTAGGCGCGCCCCTTTGCTGGAGGGGGTGTGCCCCGAGACACCGCAGACGCGCACAGCGCGGCGAGGAGGCTTGGGGCCAGGGGGAAACGCGAAGCGGTGCCCCCACCAACAGCCTTAATTAACCTGAGCGAAGTATATTTTGATTTCTTCAATGACACAACAGAATCCCAAAATCGCCTGCGTGGCGTTTCCCATGGCCGTGTCCGGCGTGTTCGACTACGAGATTCCGGAGGCGCTTGCCGGAGACATATTGCCCGGAGTGCCGGTGCTCGTGGAATTGCGCAGCCGCAGGCTCTGGGGCGTTGCGGTGCGAATAAAAGACACGTCGGCCGTGGCGCGGCTCAAGCCGGTGCTTGACGTGCGCAAAGACCGCTGGCGCGTCGCCGACGCGTCGCTCATTAAACTTTACGAATGGATCGCCTCGTACTACCAGTGCGACCTGGGCCGCGTGTTCAGGCCGTTTGTTCGGAAAAGCTTTGTCGAGGCGCGCGAGAAGACTGTGGCGGTTTTCCGCGTCGCCCCCGGCGGGCCGCCCGCCGGGCTCACTCCCAAACAGGCCGAGGCCCTTGCCGCGCTCGCAGGACGGGGCGTGGAGCTCACGCGCGAGCAGTGCACGGGCATGGGCGTGGGCGCGCACCTACTCGCGGCGCTGTGCGCCAAAGGTGCGCTTGTCAAGAGCGAACAGCGGGTGCTGCGCGAGGCCGCGGAGCTTCTCGTTGAGGCGGCAGGCCCGGAAAGCGTCACGCTGCTTGACGAGCAGCAGGCCGCGCTTGACGCCATAACAGCTGAGCTGGCCGCGCCGGCCGGGCCGTTTCTCCTGCACGGCATCACGGGCAGCGGAAAGACGCATGTGTACATCGAAGCCGCACGGCGCGCGCTTGACGCGGGCAGGGGCGTCATCATCCTGGTGCCCGAGATTTCGCTCACCCCGCAGACCATTGCCCGGTTCAGGCGCGAGCTGGGTGACGTGATCGCGGTGATCCACAGCCGGATGAGCGACGGCGAGCGCCGCGACAGCCTCAGCGAGCTTGTCACGGGCCGCAGGCGCCTGGTGATAGGCGTGCGCAGCGCCATCCTGGTGCCAGTTTCCAATCTCGGCCTCATCATCGTGGACGAGGAGCACGACCACAGCTACAAGCAGAGCGACCTTGATCCACGGTACAACGCGCGCGACGTGGCGGTGAT
>DATFYJ010000378.1:0-12148 GCA_035315105.1 Chitinivibrionales bacterium | reverse complement strand
TTGCCCTCGGCGGCCGAGCTTGACGAATTCACTCGGAACTTCAGGTCGGGCAGGCATATCGTCACGCCGATCCAGGATATGATCCGCAATTTCCCGCAGTCGGGCGACCCCATGGAACTGCTGCAGTCCGTAATGTCGTATCTGAGCGGCTACGTTGCGCACAAAATCAAGCACTCGGCCTTCTGCAACTGCCGCCAGACGCTCCACCAGGTGGCCCAGCTGGCCACGGTGATTGCCGCTTATCAACGATTCAAGGAGGGAAAGTCGTATGTGGTCCCCCGCGACGACCTTTCCCACGGCGCGAATTTTCTCTATATGCTCCGTGGTGAGGAGCCGTTGCCCTATGAGGCGGACATCATGGACAAATGCCTTATCCTGCATGCGGAACACGGGTTCAATACCTCGACCTTTACTGCGCGTGTGGTCGCGTCGAGCCTTTCCACCTGCTATAGCAGCATCTCGGCTGCCATCGGCGCGCTGCGCGGCCCCCTGCACGGCGGGGCCAACGAGCAGGTGATGGACATGCTGGCCGAAATCGGCAACGTTTACAACGTAGACACCTGGCTGGACAAGGCGCTTTCCGAAAAGAAGAAGATCATGGGAATGGGCCACCGGGAATACAAGGTTAAAGACCCCCGGTCGTTCGTCATGGAGAAATTTTTACGGGAACTAAGCGAAAAGAAGGGCGATTCCAGGAACCTTTCGATTCTGACGAAGCTCGAGAAGAGCTTCCGGTCGCGCATGGACCAGAAGGGCAAACCCCTGTACCCCAATGTAGATTTTTTCTCAGGCTCGGTTTACTCGTTGCTCGGGATCCCGCAGCAGTTGTTCTCGCCGATCTTTGCTATGGCGAGGTCGGCCGGATGGCTTGCGCACATTCTCGAACAGCGGAAAGACAACCGTCTGTTCCGGCCGGAATGCCTGTACACGGGCCCGCAACTGCGGGAGTTTGCGCCGATTGATAAGAGGTAACTCACCCCGCCCTTCGGCCAAGGGGTGAGTTCGCGCATTTCAAGATGATTCGTTTTCAAAGGACACTCAACCATGCCAAATGAATCGCTTTCTCTGGAAGAAATCCGCGAAACCGCAAAGGTCAAGCTCAAGGGTATCTGCGGCGTGTACCGGATCTGTGACGGACAGGATGTCCGCATGTGCCAGGGGCACAGCTACGGATCGCCCATCGGCATCGGGGGAATAGGCAGCGGTGCCTCGTTCGCCAACAATATAAAAGCTCTCGACGCAATTCGTCTCAAAGCGAGACTTATCGGCCCGGATTTTCAACCGGACACGCGGTTCGAATTTTTCGGCCGAAAACTTTCCATGCCCATCATGGCGGCCAGTGCAAGCGGCAACAACAGTTTCGGCGGGGATGCCGTGATTTCCGAACCCGAGCTTTGCCGGTCCTTCGTGACCGGCTGTAAAAACGCCGGGACAATGGGCTGGAGAGGCGATTCATTCAATTATTCCCTTGATAATCCTTACGGTATCGATGCTATCGCCCAGGAAGGCGGGTGGGGGGTCCAGATTGTCAAGCCGCGCGAACAGGCGACGATCATCTCCTTTTTCAAGAAAGCCGAACTGGTTGGGTGCGCGGCCGTCGGGGTCGATATCGACGGCTATGGCTCAAATGCAATGGCGCGGCATAAGCAGCCGGTGTTCCGGAAAAGCGTACATGACCTCAAAGAACTTGTTTCCTCAACCGTATTGCCGGTGATTATTAAAGGAGTCATGTCGGTGGAGGACGCGGAGGCGGCCGTTGACGCCGGTGCAGCCGCCATCGTCGTGTCCAACCACGGAGGTCGGGTGCTCGATCACACGCCGGGGACTGTGGAAGTTCTGCCGGGGATAGCAAAGGCCGTCGGCAGCAAAACCCTGGTCATGGCGGACGGAGGAATTCGCACAGGGTATGATGCGCTCAAGATGCTTGCCTCGGGAGCAATGGCCGTGCTCGTAGGCCGTGACGTTGTGCGCGCTGCCGTCGGCGCGGGAGCGGAAGGCGTAGTCACCCAAATGAAGTATCTTGGGGATGATCTTGCAAAAGCAATGAAAATGACGGGATGTGCTTCCCTGGATGGGATTTCACCAGCAGTTTTGTGTTGACGAATCAAAATGACGCAGCACCCGCAATGAGGTCGGCCGTCGGCATGGCAAGACAACATAGGGGGCAGGGAAGCCGAAATTCTTATAAAGATGAAAGGGGGCGCATATGAAAGCCTTGCACTGTAGCGACATTGGAACGCGAGGAGTATCGAAGAAGCGGAGAGAGTGCTTCTGGACTATGTGCAAATCCAGCATCCGGGATTTTTGGAGGCCATGACTTTTGAGGAAAGGGAAAAACTCCTTGAGCATGTGGAGGCAATGGCAGAGGCAAAGTAATTGATATTGGAGCAGGGCGCCCAAGTAGCCTAATGTGAAACCTAGAGATAGGGAGTATAACTTGTTCTCAAAGGGGTGATGTCAATGAAGGAGATGAATACGTATGTCCCCGGGGTCTGCAATATCGGGCCGGCGGAGATCAGACGACGCAGACACGCAGGATGGATCGGCGTGGTTGCTACCGCAGCCGTATGGACTGTTCTCTTCTTCATGCATTTGCCTGCGTTCTGGCGGCTTCTTGTGTTCTTCCCGGCGGCTCTAGCGGCATCAGGGTTTTTGCAGGCATTCATGCATTTCTGCGCAGGGTTCGGGAGCAGGGGATTGTTCAATTTCGGGCCCGAGGTCGGCAAGACCGAGACCGTGATTCAAGCGGAATTCAGGGACAAAGACAGGAAGAAATCACTACAGATTACGGGTCTGTCTGCAGCGATCGGGGCGGTTGTCGCAATTTTGGCCTTTCTCTTCTAGTTCACACCTCGCCGCGGTCATTTTTTGCCAGACACCGTAAACGCTTCTTGGATTCCTTCGGTCGGTTTCTGGCTCCTTCAATGAATGCAATCCGGATATCCCTGTACGCTTGCAAATATTTGCGGAATTTCCTCCATGCATCAGTATCTGCCTTGATAGTTTTCAGAATATTCTGCAGTATTGAGAATTCCTCGACGCCGATTTCCGTCAAGGTCTTCAATAGAGCGTTTGCGGCCGCTTGCCCTGTGAGAGGAATCCCAAAACTCACCAAAGGCTTAAAAGCTCTGGGCGAAGATCAAAAATTCATTGGTCCCTGCTGGCTTCAACCTGCTTATCGTCAACCTACCTTGACCTTCTTCCTCTGGCCACCCAAACCAACCGGGTTTCTTGATCTGCTCAAGAAGAGCTTCGTCGAGAATCCAATTCTTCGCCGTGGCATCCCACACCGTTGCAAGTTTTTCAGGCCAATCAACCTTTATGCGGGACAAAACCTCTGTGTCAAGTTTTGCCTTGAAAAATGATTTGACTTCATCGAGGTTTGTTTCCCGAAGATCGGCTCTCCAAAGGTAGGCTTCCCGAAGGATGGCTTTCCAAAGGTTGGCTCCCCGAAGATTGGCTCCTCCAAGATTCGCTCCTCCCAGGTTGGTCCCGCAAAGGTTGGCTCCCTGAAGGAAAGCTCCCCCCAAATTGGCTCCTCCAAAATCAGCTCTTCCAAGGTTGGCTCTCGCAAGGTCAACCTCCCGAAGGTTGACTTCCCGAAGGCGAGCATTTTCGAGATCGACCTGAGGATCTTTGTTCGCTTCTCTCCATTTATTCCATTTCTGTACGCCGGCTTTTATACTCGAAGACGTAAAAGTTTGCCACTTTTCGACATGTTCTCATAGGAGAACTTAGAAACAAATCGGCAAGTATTTATGACGCTATGTATAGTATGGCAATATGATCTTGTGAAGCCATTATTGAGTTCCTTCTTTTCGCGTTTGTTTAGAAATAACAACTCCGTAGGATATCCAAACTTCGGCCCGATAGATACTGCTTACCCGATAAGCGAAACGGACCAAGCGCCATCCTGAAAAAATATCAAAAAGCATGCCATTGTTTATTGATGGCGGCTTTCTTTTATCATGTTCTTCTTCTTGCAGTAACCCCGAAATTGGAATGCGGAACTCCTTGACGCTCCACCCATATCTGGCTTGGCGCAGAGACGAGGCTGTTGCAGGTTTTATGCATTCCTGCATCAGAACGCAAGTTTCTTCATAATCGTTTTCCAATATTAAGAAACGATGGCGCTGACGTGATTGAAAACACAGCACAAGGCGCCACGAACATCTCACATGTGATGCAAGCGCCCCAAAGCATAACGCCGAAGAAGGGGAAACAGCTTTCCCAAAATGGGAAAATCTTTTTAAAAGAAGGAAGAATGGAAACTTTCAATGAACGTGATACTTTTTGAGACCACTATTTGGGGTCCCGCAAAGAAATGGCAAGGCACAATAATTGCATTCCTATTTTCAAAAAATTATTACCATATTTAACCCAAGACACGGATAGGTAAGGCAGGGAAATCCATATGGAGTTCACCAGGGGGGGGGCATGCATCTTCAACTAAATGGAAAATAACGATTTCACTATTAATTAAATTGTGCTGTTTAAATTTTCTTTTTCAAAAATGAATCCCACGCGAGCGCATTCCTCGAAGCTTGCTTCGGGGTTAGCGAGCGACTATTAATATGTTTTTTTCCATAGGGATGGAAAGATTCCTCGCAGCTTGCTGCGGGGTCTTTCAATTTGGTTGATTTGCATGGAGATAAGGGGCGCACTCCCCCTGGCTTCTACACTCGACCCGCCGTAGTTATTAATTTACTCCTAAGCTATCGATACCAAAGGGTCAAACCAAACACGGGGTAAAAATCATGGAATTTGAAATCACCGATTTTCAACGCGATGTTCTGGACAAAAGCCGTACCATTCCGGTGCTTGTGGATTTCTGGGCGGAATGGTGCGGTCCATGCCGTGTGTTCGGACCAATTCTGGAAAGACTTGCCGCGAGCAATGCCGGAAAATGGGTGTTGGCAAAAGTCAACACCGAAACACATCAGGACATTGCCACTCAATACAGCATAGCGAGCATTCCAGCAGTAAAGCTCTTTATTGACGGCGCCGTTGTAAATGGATTTGTCGGCGCGTTGGCAGAAACCGCCGTCATCCAGTGGCTCAAGGATGCTCTTCCGGGAGAATTTGACACCCAGATCGATGAGGCGCTCGAACTGCTCAAACGTGGCCGGACAAAGGATGCCGCGATCACGTTGGAACACGTCCTGGAAGCTGAGCCGGAAAACGAAACAGCAAGGATCGGGCTGGCACGGGCGATCGTTTTTACGGATCCCGATCGCGCGGAATCTTTATGTGGGGGCGTAGTAGCGGGGTCGGCATTGTACGAAACGGCGGAGACGGTGCTTCAATGCGCCGGGCTTTTGAAGAAGAGGAAGAATCCCGAGGTGCTCCCAGAGGCTCCGGTCAAAGCCCTGTACTTTGATGCAATAGATTCTCTTGCAAAACAGGATTACGATTCCGCACTTGACAAAATGATCCTGGTTCTGTCTGAAGACCGGGCTTTTGATAACGATGGTGCCCGGAAATCCTGCATTGCAATCTTTCACTGCCTGGGCGAGGACCACGAAATCACGAAGAAGCACCGACGGGCGTTTGGAAGCGCGCTCAACGTGTAAGAATCACGGTTTTGCCGATCATATCTACACTATCGCAAAACAGGGGGGGGGCGGGGAAATGTGGGAAACAGGGCGAACTGAAGGTCCGCCCGGAAGTTTACAGCCTTGAAAGGAAGTCCGCATATAGAAAGGCTCCTTGCTTTCCGGCAAAGAGCCCCTTTTTGCAAACAACACCCAACTATTCTTCAATCGTCAATCTACAATCTACATTCTACAATTAAGAATGGCGGAGAGGCTGGGATTTGAACCCAGGGTACGTTTCCGCACACACGCTTTCCAGGCGTGCACCTTCGGCCGCTCGGTCACCTCTCCGTGAAAAACACACCCTGCGCAACCGGGAAGAAAAATACCTGTTTGCGGCCGCGATGTAAATACCGCAGTTGAGGACGACCACCCGCGCGAACGGTTGGGGAAGCTCAACCTGCCTTGCCAAATGGCGGTTCACCGGTTCTCTTCGCAGATTCTTTTTCCTTTCGCTTGTCCTTTTTGTATATTGAGTAATCATCACCGAACACAATTTCATCCCGGAGGTGCAGAATGGCCAGAATCACAAAGGCAGAGTTGAGCAGGCTGCAGAAGACGCTCAAGACCGACGAGGCGATCGGCAGAAAACTTGGGATCACCCGTCAGGCGGTCCATCAATGGAGAAAGAAATACAGCGTGGAATCGCGCTGGGACCACAATCCGGAACGTAACAAGAAGATGGTCTCACTTTACAAGGCGGGAAAGACCGGAAACGAGATCGCAGATAAGTTCGGGCTTTCTCTTTCGCAGACCTACAGGCTGATAGGGAAGGGCAAGAAGAGGAGATAAAAACAAATCCTCATGTGGGGGAGGTATCCCCCTCGCTCCGGCCCGGCCGCACACCTTTACGAACCACAAATGTAAACGTGCGCGGCCGGTCCTGCGCTACCCCTTCCTGGGTAGCCGCCTTGATAAAGTAGCAGCAAAACCATGCATTGCTGCGGCGGCACCCACAAAGAGCAGTTGAAAGTTGACGGTTGGCAGTTGACGGCCGAATTAATAACCAAAGCTGTCATTGCGAGCCCCTCGACAGAGCTCGGGATAATCTCCGCGAAGCAATCTCCCGGAAGCTGACGCAGGAAATACTAGATAACTGATTCCTCGGGGGCCAATCAAAAAGATTCTCTTTTCTTAGGTCTTTGCTGTCAACCGACAACTGTCAACTCTTGAGCATCAGGCTCTTTTCCCTCTTCTTTACCGCCCTTCCCACGATTGTCGCATGCGGATATCCTTTGTCAACAAGCTTCTTCCGGACATCGGCGGCCGATTTCTCCGGAACGCACAAAAGCAGCCCGCCCGAGGTCTGCGCGTCGAGGCAAAGCATTTTCATAGTGTAATCGAGGTCTTTCTCGAACCTGCAGTGCTGTTCCACGAACTCCTGGTTGCGGAATGCCGCGCCCGGGATGCAGCCGCTTTCGGCGACGATGTAGGCGCCGGACAGTATCGGCACCTCCTGCGAATCGATTTCGAGAGTTACGCCGCTGGCCTGCGCCATGGTGAGGCCGTGGCCGAGCAGGGAGAAGCCGGTGATATCGGTCGCGCACCGCACGCCGTGCTCCTGCATCACCTCCGCGCCGGCCCTGTTGAGAAGTTTCATGTTGTCAAGACAGGCGCGGTAGTCCGCGTCCGACACTCCGCCGAGCCGCTGTCCCGCGACGATGACGCCGCTGCCGATGGGCTTGGTGAGGATGAGAACGTCGCCGGCAGCGGCTCGATCGTTTCTGATGATGCGGTCCGGATGAACAACGCCGGTCACGGCCAGCCCGTACTTGGGCGGATAGTCGTCGATGGTGTGGCCGCCGGCCACCACGGCGCCCGCTTCCTCTATTTTCTGGAGCCCGCCGCGCAGTATTTCGCGCAGCACCGCTAGCGGTATCTTTGCAGACGGGAACATGCACAGGTTGAGCGCGGCAATTGCCCTGCCGCCCATGGCGAACACGTCGGAGAGCGCATTTGCCGCCGCAATCTGGCCGAACTCATACGGGTCGGAGCACACCGGCGGGAAAAAGTCGGTGGTGAGGATGACGGCAAGGTCATCTGTCAGCCTGTACACGCCCGCGTCGTCGTGCGTCCCGATGCCCACGAGAAGGTTCTCGTTTGTCATTCTCGCGAGATCGCCGAGGGCCTCGGACAATTTCTGCGCGGACAGCTTTGCGGAACAGCCTCCGTATTCCACGGTGGACAGCAGGTCGAATGTCATGGGAATGTTTCCTTTAAGGAGGAAATGGTATATTATCTTTTATAAAGATAAATCGTATCATGAGTCGCCGACCATATCTGAGGAAAGGGATGACCATGAAGAAAACCGTGATCCTTGTGGTGATCGTTTGCGCGACCTCGGTTTTTGCCTGGAAAAAGGAGGCCCATTACATTTCCATGCCAATCATCGAAGGGGCCGGATTGTACACCTCGATCCGGTGCCTTCAGGATACAAAGTCGGCATCAACGCAGATTCCTTCCATAACCACCATCGTGCTCCTTGCGGGGAATGCGGGCCTCGGCGCGCTTACGGTGTTCGGGCCGCAGGACAACTACCCTCTTCTGCGCACCATCCATCGTTACGTGGGCATGGCCGTTTCTGCCGCGGCCCTGTGGATGACCATTGCCGCGGCCAACGACAGGGACGTGAACAACCTCACGAGGAACATTTCGTACGGGTATACCGCTGTGACTACGGTGCCAATTATAATTTTCTCGTTCTAAATTTTTTCAAAGGGTATTGTTGGATGGGGGAGGTTTCCCCCTCGCTCCTGCCCGACCGCGCCGCTTTACAAATCAGCATCCAGGATATGCGCGTCCGGTCCTCCGCTACCCCCTCCTGGGTGACCCCCAAGAAGAGACAGTTGCAAGAATCAACCACCCGTGTGGGGGCACCCAAGGCGAGTAGTTGCAACGGAAACTTTCATTACTTTGTTTCTTTGTTACTTTGCCACTCTGTCACTTTCTTCCTTCGGGGCACCGAGAAAGAGTGTTGAAAGTTGACGGTTGGAAGTTGACAGCGGGACTTGGGAGAGTAGATGCAAGTTCGTTCTGAGGATTCCGCCCGGCGCAAAAACCTTGGCTTGACTGAATAGATTTGCCCTGCCGCGCGTTAGGGGCGACCGGAGGTCCCGCCAAAGCGGGATGCCGCCCGGACCCGGCCGCGTACTCGCGGCATAGGGACGTGGCGGCCCGAGGGCGAGCCCGAGACCGGAGGGAGAACCGACCCGAGCCAGAGGCTTGACGAAGGCGAGGGGAACGCCCAAATCATACATCTCTACACTCTTCTTCTCTTCTCCCAATCATTTTACTCTTTATTATCCCCGTCCCTCATTTTACAATATAGCTTCGCAACGGCATGTCTTTTCTGAAGGAACCTTCAATTCCATGACCCTGGCGAGAAAGAAATTGAACAACGGCGTCCTCTGCGTCATCCCGGCGCGGTACGCGTCCACCAGGCTTCCCGGAAAACCGCTCCTGATGTTCCGGAACCTTCCGCTCGTGATGTGGTGCTATAACCGGGCCGTGCGGTCGGGCGCGTTCGACCTCGTGTGCGTGGCCACCGACGACAAGCGCATCTGCGAAACGGTGCAGAAATTCGGCGGCACGGCAGTGCTCACGTCCCTCGTGCATGCCTCGGGGACCGACCGGGTGTGCGAGGTCGCCCGCGCGCTTCGCTACCGGTACATTGTAAACCTCCAGGGCGACGAGCCGCTCATTCCTCTTGCGCTCATGCGCCAATTCGCGCAGAGGCTCTCTTCGCTCGATGATAATTCCTTGCTAACATGCGTTTCGCATGCTACAATACAGGAGAAGGACAATCCGAACGTGGTCAAGGCCGTGCTTGACAGAAACGGAGAGGCTCTGTATTTCTCTCGCGCGCCGATCCCGTTCGACCGCGACGGCAGAAGAAGGCCGATGTTCGCGCACCGGGGCATGTACGGGTTCACGGCGCGGTCGCTCGCGCGGTTCTGCGCTTTTCCGCAGGGCCAGCTTGAAAAAAGGGAAAAGCTCGAGCAGCTTCGCGCGCTGGAAAACGGCATGCGCATCGTGTGCATTAGGACCCGCGCGAAGTATTGCGGCATCGACACGGCCCGGGATGCGGCCGCGTTCAGGAAATCAGTGGAAGGATAGTGTCGCCCATGGCTAATGAGGACGGGAAAGCCGACGATACCCGGGTGCAGGACGTCCATCTTGTCGTTGTCGACGACGAGAAGTCGATCTGCGAAATCGTGGGGCAATACCTCAAGATGAAAGGATACGCGGTCACGTGCCTGAGCTCGGGGGAAGAGGCGGTCGACTTCATCAAGCAGAACGCGGTCGACCTGGTTCTCTCTGATATCAAGATGCCGGGCATGTCGGGCGTCGACCTGCTCAAGTGGGTGCGCGAGTACAATCATTCGCTGCCGGTGCTCATCACCACCGGGTATCCCACCCTCGACACGGCGATCGAGGCGCTCAAGCTCGGGGCGTACGATTATCTCACCAAGCCGTTCCACCTCGAGGAAATAGCGGAAAAGATCAAGCGGGCGCTCATCAACAAGCAGCTCGAAGAGGAAAACCTGCTGTTCTCGAAGCTGGTCTCCCTGCACGAGGTGACGAAGATCCTCGCGTCGACCCACCAGCTTGCGGATCTCCACCTCAAGGTGCTTGACTTCGCGGTGAAAATCGCGAAGGCCGACGGCGCGGCGCTCATGTTTTTCAACGACGCCGCGCACCTGGCGTTGGCCGAATGCACCACGCATCATCCCCCCGAGTTCTGGCAGGGCGAGCTGTTTTCCGCCGTGTCCGCCTGGGTAGCCCAGAACGAGGAGCCTCTCGTGATGGAAACCGGGGAGACGAAGATGTTCCACGAGTTCCCGCCGCTTCCCGACTCGATCCGGTCGTACATCGCGTTTCCCCTCCGCACGCCGCAGCGGACGATCGGCGTGCTCAATCTTGTCCGCGCCCGCGACAAGCACCCGTTTTCCAACGTTGACCTCGAAATCGTCAACGTCCTCGCGTCGCAGGCGAGCATTTCCGTCGAGAACGTGCGGCTGTACCAGAACATACACGACAACTATCTCAAGACCATTCGCGCCTTTGCGCTGGCCGTGGAAGCGAAAGACCGATACACGCACGGCCATTCGGAGAACGTGATGAAATACACTATTGTGATCGGGAAGCGCATCGGCCTCTCCGAGGAGGACCTCGAGAACGTGAAGTACGCCGGGCTCCTGCACGACGTCGGCAAGATCGGCATGAGCGAGCTCATCCTTAACAAACCGGGAAGGTTGACGCCGGCGGAATTTGACGAAATAAAAAAGCACCCCACGCTCGGGGCGAACATCATCGCCGACGTGCCCTTTCTGCGGCCGCTGGTGCCCATGGTGCTCCACCATCACGAGTTCTACGACGGGAGCGGTTACCCGAGCGGCATCAAGGGCGAGGAGATTCCCTTCGGCGCACGCATCCTTGCCGTTGCCGACGCGTACGAGGCCATGACGTCGGACCGGCCGTACCGCCGGTCCCTGTCGTCGCAGGCTGCCATGGAAATTCTGATAAGCGGCAAGGGAAGGCAGTTCGATCCTTCCATCGTGGACACGTTCTGCGAGATTCTGCGCCCCGGATCGGGCTAGCCGGCATCCGGCAGACCGCCAACGTTGGCGGATACGACTGCGGTGCTCTTTACAGTTGCATTGCGAAGTGCAATCACGCATTTTTATTCTCTTGTGCGCCGGCGTAGCCCGCGGGCCGGCGCCGACATCGATCACCCTCTGCGCGGGCCGGAGCGACCATGGCGACGCGTCCCGACACCGTGTGCGGCGTGGAGATATCGCGCGACAACATCAGCGTCGCCCAGTTCTCGGCCTCCGACAACACCGTGGTCAATGCGAGCATCGTCCCCAGTCCCGCCGCCGCCGCCGACCCCGCCGCGGATTTTGTTTCGTCCCTTAAACCGGAATTTACGAAACTGACGGCCGGCATGAAGTGCCGGGGCCAGGCCGCTGCGGTTGCGATGCCGGCGAATTTCGCGGTTGTTAAGAAGCTGATGCTCGACGCGGACGAAGAGAACGTGCGCGAGGCGATCGGGTGGGAGCTGGGACAGCACATCGTGGGCACGATGGACGACTACGCGTTCGATTACGAACCCCTGTCCGGCGGGGGCGACGGCGTGAAGCGCTACCTTGCGGTTGCGTACCGACACGCCGCGGTCCGGAAACTCGTTTCGCTGCTCACAACGGCCCGCATTCCCCCCAAGGTTGTTGATCTCGACATCTTCGCGCTCGTGGCCGCGTTCGAGGCGAACTACCGCGAGTACCTCGGCCGCGTCACGGCCCTCATTCACGGCGGAAGCGATTCGTCGCGGCTTATCATCACCTCGGGCGGCACGTTTCTGGATTTCGACGTGGTGGAGCACCGCGGCGGGCGCGCGTCGGCCGACGACTACGCGGTGCAGCTCAAGGAAGCCGTGCGGAGGAGTTCGTTTGGCCGACAGGCGGCGCAGGCGATTTTCGTGACCGGTCCCGTGTTTTCCGACCCGGATTTCAGCGAGGCGGTGTGTTCCTGCCTGGGCAACGCCAAGGCGCTCG
>DATFYJ010000377.1:0-2515 GCA_035315105.1 Chitinivibrionales bacterium | reverse complement strand
AGCTGGCAAAGAGCCATATCATGCCGTTCGGCCCGTATCTCGGCTTGGGCCTTTGGGTGGCTGCGCTTGCAGGAGATCCGATTGTGACGTTTTATTTTTCTATTTTTGACAGGCTACTTAGGTAGGTTGTATTGATAAAGTATTTACCTGACAATTGACTTCTACAATTATTAAATGAACAAAATCAAAATGCCTTTGGGAGCCTCGCGGGGTGCAGCGTGGTTGTGGCTGTGGCAAGACCGAGACACCCGTTGCGCGCACCCTTGGAGCGGCAGTTGTGAAGCAGAGATGTTGTATCCGTTCAAGCCCATAGCATTTTCAGGTGTCAGTTAAATGCCACCTTTGTACGAGTAGGTTGATACATTCGAAGTCCCGCTTTCCCATTTCTTCTTTCTCACAGATTCGATCTGCACTTTCATTTCCCTATGCAAGTATTATAAAATTATACATTGACAATGACAAACGCATCATCAAAACAAACCCTCGGCGGCGTGGACATCGGCTCCCCGATCCTCCGGCAGGCGCTCGTCTACAGCCTCTGCGACGGCATGTTCGCCTCAGTCATGACGGCCCTTGCCGAAACATTTTCCGTGGCCGCGGCCGTGCGCCTCCAGGCGCCCGCAATGACCATTGCGCTGCTGGGCAGCGGGCCGCTCCTGGTCGGCTCGGTGGGCCAGTTCCTTCTGCCGCTGTTTCTTGACAAAAGACATACGCGCAAGCATTACGTGGTCGCCAGCGTGCGCGTCCAGGCGATGTTTCTGATACTGGCGGGGCTCACGGGCTGGCTCCCTGCGCCGTACAACGCCTGGGCCTATGTGTTCGCCTTCGTGCTCTACGGCTCGTCGGGCAACCTCTTTGCCGGGATCTGGACGTCGTGGCTGCGCGACTGCGTCCCGCCGGCCGTGCGCGGCAGGCATTTCGCCTGGAGAAACAGGTTCTTCGCGCTCACGCAATTGCTGTGCGCGATAACCGTCGGCGTTCTTTCGCGCAAGTACAGCTCCGAGAACGCGCCCTGGATGTTCTTCACGGTAATCTTCTTCGTGGGAAGCCTTTTCCGTTTCGGGTCGGCGCAGTTCCTGTCGATGCAATACGAGCCGAACCCGTCCAGTCTGCCCGACAGATCCCAGGTGCTCGGCTTCAAGCCTTCAAAAAACTTTCTGTGGTTCTGCGCATCGGTCGCGCTTTTGCAGGGAACAACGGCCATTGCAGGACCGTTCTTTAATGTATGGTTTCTGCGCGACCTCAGGTTCGATTACCTGACATTTACCATTGGGACCGCGTCAATGATCATCGGAACCATTGCATTTTTGCCGGTATGGGGCAGGCTTGTTGACGCAGTGGGAACATCGCGCGTGCTGCGGATAACCGCACTCATGTGCGCGTTCGTGCCCGTGCCCTATCTGTTCGGCTCCACCCCGATCCTAGTGTGGCTGTCCAATTTCTATTCGGGCGTATCGTGGGGCGGATTTAACATCGCAAATGTCAACTATCTGCTGCACATGACCGAAAAGGACAAATCGGACCACTATATTGGATTCGCTGCCGCGGTCACCGCGGTGTCGATGTTCGTGTTCAGTTTGCTCGGCGGCTTTCTTTCCACCAGGCTCCCCCTGCTGTTCAGCTATGGGCTTCAGACGCTGTTCTTCGTTTCCTTTGCGGCGCGGCTTGTGGTGGTCCTGTTCTTCTTCAGGAAGTTCCGCCAGCCCCAGATGAGAGTGGAAGCGGGCACCATCGAGCTTGTCAATGAGGCAGGCTGGTACAAGGTGGGAATGGAGATGATACGGCAGGTATTCTGGCCGGTGAGGAAATAAAACTGTCCAAAAAACAGTCCCGCCAAATGGCTTTTTTCCAGCCAACTGCAAAAATGTCTTGACTTTCTTTCAGAGCGATGGTAATTTGCCATTATGGAACGAGCGCAAGCTTCGTATATTCTCAAGGACTTGAAGAAGAAAATGGTTTTCCTCATTGGCCCGCGCCAGGTGGGAAAAACATGGCTTGCCAAAAGAATCTCGGAAGAGTATAAAAAGCCGGTGTACCTTAACTATGACAGGCTCGAGGACAGGAAATTAATAAAGGAGGAAGCCTGGCCGGAAACAGCCGATCTTCTGATCTTCGACGAAATACACAAAATGCCTGCATGGAAGAATTATATAAAAGGAATTTACGATACAAAACCACAAACACTCCATCTGTTGGTAACCGGAAGCGCACGCCTGGACACGTTCCGGCAGGCCGGCGATTCACTGGCAGGGAGGTTTTTCAGACACCGCCTTTTTCCGCTTTCATATAAGGAATTGCCCGACAAGAAGGCAGATTCGATAGACCGATTGATCCTCCGCGGCGGTTTCCCTGAGCCGTTCACCGCAGAAGATGATGTGGACGCCGACCGCTGGCGGCAGCAGTATGTTGACGGCCTTGTAAGGACAGACGTCCTTGATTTTGAGCGGATCCACGATCTGCGCACGATGCAGACCGTTGTTGAATTGCTGCGGCGACGTGTCGGGTCGCCGCTTTC
>DATFYJ010000376.1:0-3706 GCA_035315105.1 Chitinivibrionales bacterium | reverse complement strand
AACTTCCCCCCATAGCCTTGCTTTTCACTGGACTATATCAAATTCCAACCCTTCTCCACCCAATCCCTTTCCCTTTCCAATCGCGCATGGCTTCTTGTATTTTCATAGTAAGGAACCACGCCCGATGCAATCGCCCTTTCCCTTCCGACAACGTCTGTTTCGCAATGTCGCGCGATTTGTGCCGGCCCTTTGGTTTGTCCTGCTTGTTCCCTGTCTGCTATCAGCCGAGCCCATTGTGCTCACCGGCAAGATGGTTCCTTTGCTTCTCGGCAAAACAATCGCGGGCCTGCGCGTAACCGGTCGCGGAGGCGCCTGCATCCCTTTCCAGATCGACCAGGTCGTCAACGACGATTACGTGTGCCCGTCGGGCAAGGAACCCAATACGGGCAGCGGCATTCTTGACACATGCGACGAAATGGTTTTTTTGTGGGAAGACGCGGATACCGTCGAGCCCAAGGGCCCGGCGGGCGCGGGAGGCGGCGTGTGGGTGAGAATCAGCCACGGCATCGAATCGCGCTACGTGTGTCTCGTCGACAACGCGGCGCTTCCCCGCTCCACGGTTTCGTACATCGACTACGACGACGCCGCGCAGCTCGTGACGACGCCGTACTACTATGCGACGTTCGGCCGCAACCGGTTTCATTTCACGCGCGCGGGCGTCATGGACTTTGCCAGCGACAAGTTCGTCAACGTGACCAACGAACTCCGCATCAAGATCTTTCTCAGGGCGCTGTGGGGCCTTCTGCCCATCACCTACACCGAAAACAGCATGGTCTGTTTTGTAAAGCGCTACAAGACCGGCCCGATCCGGCTCATACGGCGCGGCGATTTCCACCTCAACCTCGGGTTATTCATTCAAGGGAGCCGTGCCGCGGTGAACCAGATCTGCTATCCGCAGCTCGTGAGGGTGCCTGTATATGTCAACCTGCCGTTCCGGTTTAAAACGCTTTTTTCCGAAGCCTACATAGAAATGACTCCGGTGATCCGGCAGGAGGCGGCCGACTTTTCGTTCCGGGTAACGAGCCACGGGTTGTGTTTTCCCATGGGCCTGAACCAGCACATCGATACACTGGTTGCCTTCAATCCCAATCGCACCTGCATGATCATGAGCAACTCGACCATCGGCTACGGCTGGCTGCTCGATGCGGCCATGGCCCCGGAGTTGATTTCCGGCAGCGGATACTGTGTAAAGATCCCGTCGGACCGGGATGGCGCAGGACAGTGCGGGTTCAGACTCGGGGTGCGCGACCTGCCCAAGGGCTATTATCTCATCGGGAACTGGGTGCTGTTCTCAAAGGATGGCGCGGCAGGTCTGCCGGACGCGTGCGACCGTCTTTCCAACATGGCAGCGGTTGCGGTCGAGGGAAATCCCGCGCAGATGAACAACCAGCTCGACCGGGTTTTTGCATTCCACAAGAAATAGCGGCGGGTCCACCGGCATGAAGAAGAAAAAGACCAGGGTCGTTGACGGGGACCGGCTTTCCCTACCACAGCTTTGCAATCGGATCATCTCTCAGGACGTTCCATTTGGTGAACTTGCGGAATCCCTGGAAAACAAGACCTATGCCTTGTGCGTGGAAGGAAAATGCAGGAGCGCGACGCGCGAGCTTGAACGCATGGTTGAATTCTTCGAGACAAAGCAAGTCAAGAGCGAGGACGAGCGCCGCGATCTTGCGGACATCTGCATTCTGATAGGCGAGGTGAACCAGTACATCGGAGCATTCAGGCAGAGCATCAAATGGTTCTGGAGGGCGGCTGCGGCGTTCGGAGGCTATGCCATGCCGTTCCACAATCTCGCCACCTCGTACATGGAGCTGGGTGACATCAAAAAGGCGATCTCGAGCCTCGAACGGGAAATAGCGCTCGAGCCTGGAAATTATTTTTCCCGCCTGCGGCTCGCCGACCTATACGAACGCAGGGGCGAGGTGAATAAAGTCGAAACGTGCCTCGAAAGCCTGCTTGAGCGAAACCCGGACAACATCCAGGCGCTACACAGGCTCATTTTGCATTACGAACGGCAGAGACCGGCCATAAATGTGAAGCTCCTCAGGCGCCGGCTCCTGTCGGTGAACAGGAAGTTCAGCGAGATGGAAATGGTGATCGTGGTCTATCACCTGTGCAGGGAAGAACAGTTTGACAAGGCTCTTCGTTTCCTAGAAGTCAAGCTCGGCGAGAATCCCGCGATGACCATGCTGTATCTTCTCAAGGCGCACGTGTTCGGCCGGTTGCGCCGGTTCTCCATGAAGCGCCGGGAACTGGCCCAATTCAAGCGCCGCTGCTGGGGAAAACCGGAGTACATGCAGAGCAAGCTTGACGAATTCGAACACGTGTTCGGCACAAAGGCGGTGGAAAATCTGGGGAAGATATTGATGGTGACGAATCCGAATATTAATAATTGAGAAATAATTGTTCTTGGTGGGGGAAGTATCCCCCTCGCTACGGCCCGGCGCGCTTTCTCATTTGTCCAATCACTGTCAATTGCGCGCCGGTCTTACGCTACCCCCTCCGGGGTGGCCGCCTTGATAAAGCAGCTGCAAGACCATGCATTGTTGTGGCGGCACCCACGAGCAATAGTTGAGGAGAAAAATCGTTGAAAAGTCGAGGAGTTGAGAGGTTGAGAAGTTTAGAGAGAAACCGTCGCTTTGCTGCTTGAGGATTCCGGATAGCGCAAGAATATAACTTGACTGAATAGATTTCCTCTGCCGCGCGCCAGGCAGGACTGAAAGGTGCGCTAGAGCGCATTGCTGCCTGACCACCGCCCGAAGGGCCCTCGTGGCAGGTAGCAACGAGGACGATAGGCCGAGCCTGGAAGGAGGGCCGCCGCTGCGAAGCAGCGGGGCGCCCAATCATTTCATCGAAAGAATCTGAAACGATAAATATCATGCCATCTCAAATCCGCGTCAGATTCGCTCCATCACCAACGGGCTACCTTCACGTTGGCGGGGCGAGGACCGCGCTGTTCAATTACCTGTTTGCAAAGCACAGCGGCGGGACGTTTGTCCTCCGGATCGAGGACACCGACCGGTCACGTTTTGTAGAAGGCGCACTCAGGGAAATCTACGACAGTCTTGCATGGCTCGGCCTTTCGTGGGACGAGGGGCCGGACGTGGGCGGCGGTTTCGGGCCTTATGTTCAATCGGAGCGCTGTGAACTGTATAAAAAATATGCGGGAGATCTTCTTGACAGGGGGCTGGCATACCGCTGCTACTGCACGCCGCAGCGTCTCGAAGAGGTGAGGCGTGACCGAGAAAAGGCAAAGATGCTCACCGGGTACGACCGGCATTGCCGCGACCTGGACAAAGGGGAAATTGCAAACTGCCAGAATGAAGGGAAGAAGTATACGGTCAGGCTTAAGGTTCCCTTGAACAGGAGTATTGTATTTAACGACATGATAAGAGGTTCCATTGAGTACAAGAGCGAGGTGCTCGACGACCTTGTGCTCCTTAAATCGGACGGGTTTCCCACCTACCACCTCGCGAACGTGGTTGACGATCACGAAATGAAAATATCGCATGTACTGCGCGGCGACGAGTGGATTTCGTCAACCCCGCGGCACATCCTGCTGTACGAGGCATTCGGATGGGCGCCGCCCGCGTTTGCGCACATGCCGGTGATTCTCGACCCGTCCGGCGGAAAGCTGTCAAAACGCAAGGGCGCGGCGTCGGTGACGGATTACAGGAACAGGGGCATCCTACCGGATGCACTG
>DATFYJ010000375.1:0-3938 GCA_035315105.1 Chitinivibrionales bacterium | reverse complement strand
CGCTCTTTGCCGCGCCGATAATGGAGGCGCGCCGCGGAACATACGACTTCGGATACAATCCGGGCCTGGGAGCGGGAGAGGATTCTTCCGCAGCGCCGAGTCCCTCGTACACGGTTTCAAGATGGACGCCGCGCGATCCCTTGAGCAGGACAACGTCGCCGGATTTGACCAGAGCTCGCGCCATCGGCGCGGCGGAAGAACTGTCGGGCGCGGTCAAAATGTTTTTCCGGGCCATGCCGCCTTCGATCGCGCCCTTTGCGATTGCGGACGCATATTCGCCGACCGCGAGAATGCGCTTGACATGCGCCGCAGCGAGCTGCCGGCCGAGCTCCACATGGAGGCGCGCCGAAAATTTCCCCAGTTCGAGCATGTCTCCCACAATGGCCACGGTGGGGCTCTCTCCCGCGACCGCACAAAGAAGTTCAATGCCGCTTTTCATCGACGAAGGGTTTGCATTGTAGCAATCGACCACGAATGTGGCGCCCGCTTTCTTCTCAATGGTGCCGCGCAGGGGACCGGGCTTGAGTGCCGAAAACGCCGCGTTGATGCGGCCTTTGTCAATGTCAAACCGCCGCGCAACGGCGACGGCCGCCAGTGCCGAATACACGAAGTGCATTCCGGGCATGGGCAGCTCGAATTCTTCTCCGTCAACAACGAACGCGGTGTGTCCGGCATCGGTGAGCCGCATGCCACTGGCGCGCACGCTGCAGCGCCCCGACGTGCCAAAGAACTCGACGTTCACACCCGCCGTTCTCGCCATTTTCACCAGGACTGGGTCGTCCCCGTTGAGCAGCAGCGTCCCGCTTTTCTTCATGCCGTCGACGATCTCGAACTTCGCCTTCGCGATGTTTGCGAGCGACCCGAAATACCCGATGTGCGCGTACCCGATGTTCATGATGATGCCGATGTCGGGCCTCACCATTGCCGACAGGGTGTGGATCTCGCGCGAATGGTTTGCCCCCATCTCCAGCACGCCGGCATCTTCCTTTCCGGTAAAGCGAAGCAGGCACAGCGGCACGCCGATATGGTTGTTCCAGTTTCCCTGCGTTTCGCTCACGTCAAGCGATTGGCGCAAAACCGCCGATACAAAAGAGCGCGCCGTTGTCTTGCCCGAACTCCCGGTTATCCCCACCATGGTGCAGGGAAACGTTGCACGGTACTGTGACGCGATGCTCTGAAGCGACGTCAGCGGGTCTGCCACGGCTATCAGCCTTTCGCGCAGGGATTCGGGAACCATGGCCAGTTTCTTTTTCGCAACGAGCGCGGCCACCGCTCCCTGGTCCAGCGCATTTTTCACATACTTGTGGCCGTCGTCGGTCTCGGTCTGGATTGCCACGAACACGTCGCCCGCGGTAACGTTCCTCGAATCGTTCCACACCGCCTTGAGGGGCTCGGCAAGGGCGGCTTCGGAAAGCATGGTTTCGCCGCCGCTGTAGGCCGCGAACCGGCCGAGCGTGAGCCCGGGCCCCGCCTGTCTGGCGCTAGTTTCCATTGCCCCGCATCTCCCGATATGCTTTCACAATTTCCTCTTTGTCATCAAAATGATGGCGCACGCCCTTCACTTCCTGATAATTTTCGTGTCCCTTGCCCGCGACCACCACACAGTCGCCTGCTCGTGCGATTTTGAGCGCCTTGCGGATCGCCTCCCCGCGGTCGGCGATCACCGAATGGGGAAAATCCAGCGGCATTCCCGCCAGAACATCGTTCAGAATCGCGTGCGGGTCCTCGCTGCGCGGATTGTCGGAGGTCACCACGGCCTCGTCGGCGTTCTCTGCCACCGCCTGAGCCATAAGCGGGCGCTTCTTTTTGTCGCGGTCGCCGCCGCACCCGAACACGCAGATGAGCCTTCCCACGGTGAGGTCCTTGACCGTTGAGAGCACATTGACAAGTGCGTCTGGCGTGTGCGCATAGTCCACGAACACCGAAAACGGCGCATCGAGCGGCACCCGGTCCATGCGGCCCGCAACGGTGTCCACCACATCGAAGCAGCGCCGCACCGCGTTTGCGTCTATGCCCAGCGCATGCGCACCCGCGACAAGCGCGGTCATATTGTACACGTTGAAAAATCCCGCCAGCTTCGACGAATACGAAACCGGCGTGCCTGCCACGGAAAGCGACACCGAGGTCCGGTCCCACGAGCATTCCCAGCCCGTGATGCGCACGTCGGCGGCCGAGCTTTTTCCAAAGGTGACGCGCTTCGTACCGTCAAGCTCCTGCGACAGCCGTGCGCCCCAGGGGTCGTCGGTGTTTATCACGCTTGCGCCGTTTGCCTTGAGGTAGTTGACAAACAACAGCTTCTTCGCCTGATAGTAGTTTTCCATGGTCTCGTGGAAGTCGAGGTGGTCCTGCGTGAGGTTGGTGAACACCGCGCAGTCGAATTCGAGGCCCGACACGCGGTCGAGCGACAGCGAATGCGACGATACCTCCATCACCACGGCACGCGGCTTTTCGGGAGCGGTCCGCATCATGCGGAAGATCTCGGCCGCCTCGGGCGTGGTGTTGTGCGCGTCCTGTGAAGCGCCCGCAGCCATGTATTTGATGGTGCCAAACATCCACACCCTGCTGTCTTCGCGGCTTTTCGACAGGAGCGACTTGAACAGGTGGGCAGTTGTTGTCTTACCGTTGGTGCCGGTGATTGCCGTCATGGTGACGTCCGACAAATCTATCCCGTACACCATTCTGCTCACGATGCCGAGGGTTTTCCGCGTGTTGTCGATCTGCGCCCAGGGCACGGGGCACCACGGCTGGGGCTTCTCCGACAGCACTGCGCATGCGCCTTTGTCAATTGCGCTCCGGATGAACCCGTCGCCGTCGACGCGGAAGCCAGGGATGCTCACAAACAGCGCCCCCGGCAACACGCTGCGGGAATCGCCGGTGACGTCGGCGATGGCGGGGTTTGCCTATCCGCCGGCCGATTTCACCGCAAGCCGCGTTTTCAGCTCACTCCACGTCATACACGACCGCTTTTCTCCGCACACCGCATTTTCCGGCTGCGGCTTTCCGTTTTTTCCTGTCCCATTCCGCCCTGAACCCGGCCGAGTTTTTTTCGATCCACTCGATCGCCTTCCTGGTGAAATATTCCGAGCTCGTGTCGCGGCAATACCCTATGTCACGCTTCATCATGCAGATTTCCGCTTCCATGAACCGCTTCAGGTCGTCAGCCACAAATCCTCCATTTCGACTCTTTTACAGTTTCTTCGACGGTTCGCCAAACGTGCACACCAGCGTGCACGCCTCTGCACGGTGAACGAATTTGCCTCCCGACGGACTCTGCCGCGCCACGAGGCCCGCGCCTATCACATAGGGCGAGAGGCCCTTCAGGTTCATGGCGTTCACGGCGTCGCGCAGGTCCCTGCCGGTGCAGTTTGGCACGGCGACGTTGTCGACCGGCCGGCCGGTCGCGGCGGGAACCGTGGTGTACAGCATCAGTTTCTGGCCGGCGCAAAGCGGGGTTCCGGGCCGCGGTTCCTGAAACGCAATAGTGCCTTTTCCTCCGCCCACAATCTCAAACGGAATGTTTTCGGAAGTCAACAGGCCGGCCGCCTTGTCGGAAGGCAATCCGGTGCACTCGGGCACCGCCGTGCCTGCGGCCGGGCCGGCCGCAGGCACGATGCCGGGCGTTCCGAGGATCTTCTCCGCAAACTCGAGTTGAGGATGCGAAATGATCTGGCTCATTATTTTCTGGAAAGCGGGCGCCGCAGCAACACCGCCCATCTCCGCGTGCAGCGGCTCGTCGATGACCACGGCGCACAAAAGAAGCGGCCGGTCGGCCGGTGCGAATCCGATAAACGATGCCCATTGGCGCGTGTTTGAATACGATCCCGTCTCCTTGTCGAACTTCTGCGCCGTGCCGGTCTTTCCCGCGACGGTAATGCCGTTGATCGCCGCCTTGACGCCCGTTCCCCTGCGGACCACGTCGCACAGCATGGCGGAAAGGC
>DATFYJ010000374.1:0-6061 GCA_035315105.1 Chitinivibrionales bacterium | reverse complement strand
TCCGACGATGAAGCCCTGAAAGTTTGGCTGGCCGGCCGAGTCTGATTTCAACCAGCCTGTCATAAGCTTTTTATTCATGTGCATTGGAGTGCCATCGCACCACGTGGAAAATGAGGGCATGATGGTTGCCACACCCGCGGCGACCGCGGCTGAGTATCCGGGCAGATTTATTGCTCGGGCCGTTGCATCGGGTCCGACGGTTGTCCCCGCGTTCACGCCGTTCACCGTGTTGCCGTCGCCGGCAAAATGCTTGCAGCATGCGGCATAGGCCTGGGGACAGGAGAGGTCGGTAAGCTGGCAGCCCAAAACCGCGTGCCGTGCCATGATCTGGGTGCGCTCCGGGGTTTCGCAGAAACCTTCGTACGCGCGTCCCCACCTGTCGTCGCGGATGACGGCGATGCACGGCCCGAATCCCCAGTTGCAGCCTGCACCGCGGACTTCAAGCGCGCATACCCGGAACGCTTTCTGGAGAAGCAACGTATCCTGAATTGCGCCCATTGCCAGGTTGTGAGGCAACATCGTTGCCCCCGGCACTGCGCTTGCGCCGTGTACAAAGTCGTAGGCAGCCAGGATCGGGATTTTCCTGGGGGTGGTCGCCATTCCTTTTTGGATGTTGTCAATGTTATCAGCGCATCCTCCAATGCTGGAACCTAATAATGCGCCGCCGCCGCCAAAGATACTGCCGCATTCGCCACCCGTCACGGTACCCACGTCCGGAGTAACCGGCATACGAAGCTGACCGATTTTTTCAGCCAGCGTCATCTGGCCGAAAATGGTATTGATCTCGCCTTCAATGTCCACGGGGGTCAGCGTCACGTCGCCCACGTTGTCGGTGTATGCCGAAATCGGGACCACCAGGGGCGTGTAACCGGTTTTTCCCACGCGTATCGAGTCGATGGCGGCAAGCTTCTTTGCCATCACCATGGGCTCGCGTTTCGAGGACAGGGAGATGGTGTAGCCCGCGCTGTTGAGTCCCGCGTTGAGCATTTTCTGATACGTTACGGCGTTGCCGGCCCTGATCCGGAGCATGTACATCGACTGGGCAAGCTTTGCCGCAAGGGGCCGCAGGGTGTAGATGCCTTTGTCAAGTTTGCCGCTCACCGTGCCCGCAAGTTTCCCGCTCATCTCGAAGATGTCGATGGTCACGACGCCTTCCGAGGGAAGGGAAACCGTGGCGTCCTGCGGAAGCGGGTTCCTCGTGGAAACCGTGTTTCCGAAAGTCCCGTCCGACAGGGAGAAATCCCACGACAGACGCTGCGCAATATTCAGGTAGGTGACGGTGGCCATCGCAAGAGGCTGACCGGCCACAAGCACCCTGCCTTTGGTTTGGAAGTCGCCGCTCTGCCCGGATACCATGGCATAGGCAAGCAATACAACACACATGATTGAAATACACCGGACACGTCTCATACCAAATCCCTCCTTGCTCATGGGTTTATACATTTCGGTTATCGTGTGCCGCCCCGGCGAACCGACTTTGCAATCTCTTTTGACCGAAAACCAGCCGGCCGCAGGTCACGGCAATACAGAGAATATAAGGTTTTCTGCGCCTTTAGGCAAATTTTTCTGTGCATTGTTTGCGATGTCCGGTAAGCAGGCGGATATCCTTTTCTCCGATGCCCCGCGCTCCGACGGCCTGCGCGGCAGCGGGTTGCAAATCGATACGTCCGCCTGCGTCCCCGGATCATGCTCCAGGGAGAACGCGGCGCTTTTCACGACTTTTCTTTTCGGGCCTGCTTCCGGACATTGTAAATTATAGGCAACGGCGACAACGCCTCATCTCACCCGGGAAAAGGAAATGCAATGAAGAAGATCCTCATCATCGACGACGATGCCGCGCTCCGCGAAGTGATGAAAACGGTCCTGTCCGGCTCGTATGATCTTAGGGAGGCAGGAACAAAGGCCGACGGACTCGCACTGATGGCGACGTTCAAGCCCGACCTCGTGATCCTAGACGTGATGATGGAATCGCTGAATTCGGGATTCGAGGCAGCGCGGGAAATCCGGGCGGACAGGAAGTTCCGCAATGTCAAGATCCTGATGATGACCAATGTCGACCGGGAGACGCGCATCGACTACAAGGCGGAGGCGGGCGACGCCGCCTGGCTGCCGGTCGACGACTACCTGGTGAAGCCCGTCGACCCCACGACGCTGCTTGCCAAGGTTCAGAAACTATTGTGATGCCGGCGCGGCCCCGCTTCGCGCCCGGACCGCGTCGTTGTTCCAGAACACGTATCCCCCTTCAAGGATCGACAGATTCGAATATCCCCGCGTAACAAGGTAACGGTACGCCTCGTACGCACGCGACGAGGTCCTGCTGTACAGTACGCATGTCTCGCGCTTGTCAAACGGAATCCCCTCCCGCCGGAGGTTCTCCAGCGGAACGCTCACGCTGCCGGGAATCGCGTTGGCGACATGGTCGGCAAACGGCGACACGTCCACCAGATGCGCGCGCGTTCCCCTGCGCACAAGCCCCGACAAGGTCGTGGTCCTTACGAACCCGTCGATTTTCGAGGCAAGCATACAGCAGGCCGTCTGGACGAGGTCGATGGGATTGTTGAAACATGGCGCATATCCGAGGTCGAGGTCGAACACCTCGGTGAGCGTTAGCGACCGCATGATCGCCGACGCCGAAATCTGGATCTGCCGCACCACGTCTCCCCTTCCGTAGGCCTGCGCGCCAAGCAGCACCCGCGTTGTTGCATCGGCGATCAGCTTGATCGTGACGTAGTCGGCATTTGGCGAGTAGTGCGCCTTGTCAAGGCCGGTGACGACGATCGATTCCGCGCGGAATCCGTGTTCGCGTGCGCTCGCGAGGGTGAGGCCCGTGCGGGAAATAGCAACGCCGAAATTCTGAAACATGGTGGTGCCGATTGACCCGAGATACCGCGACGGCCTGCCCGCAATGTTGTCGGCGGCGATCCTTCCCATCTTCGTGGAAACCGAGCCCAATGGCCAGTACTCATGCCGTCCCGTGACGCAGTTGACGCTTTCCGCGCAGTCGCCGATCGCATAGATGGACGGATCCTTAGTCCGCAAATGCGGATCGACACGGATCGCGCCCGCCGCGCTCACCGGAAGCCCCGCCTTTCGCGCCAGCGAGGAATTGGGCCGCACTCCGGCCGACACGATAACAAGGTCTGCGGCGAACCTGCCGGCGCCCGTGACTATCATAAAGCGACCGTCCTTTCTCGCGATCCGCGAAACCGCCACGCCCGTGACGACCCGTATCCCCTTTTCGCTGAGCGCGCTCTGGATCTTTTCGGCAATGTCCCCGTCGAACAGCGAAGAAAGCACGAGCGGTCTCTTTTCAAGGATCGTGACCCGCGCGCCGGCATCCACGAGCGACTCGGCGGTTTCAATCCCCACGAGCCCTCCGCCGATGATGTAAACGTCGCGGGCGTTTTTGGACGCGCATTCGGCGCGGATCGCCTCGGCGTCTTCCATGCCGTGCAGCGAATAAATGCCTTTTTGCCTGATGCCCGGTATCGCCGGCAGGCGCGATTGGCCGCCCGTGGCGAGAACGAGCACGTCGTAGGGAAGCTCGCGCACCTCCTGCGTGGCGAGATCGCGCACCCGCACCGTCTTCCGCACCCGGTTGATGCCGACGGCCTCGGTCCTGCTCAGCACGCGGATGTTCTTGATGGATTCGAAGAAGTTGATGTCGCGCACCGTGTTGTCGGCGGTTGACATAAGGGACTTCGGCGAGCGCACCCCGCCGCTGATGTACGACGGCAGGCCGCACCCTGCATAGGACAAGAACTCGCTCTTTTCCACGATGGTGATGTCGCAGCGCTCGTCGAGACGCCTCAGGCGCGCCGCGGTCTTGGGGCCGGCCGTCACCCCGCCGACAATCACCACGCGCTTGCGCGCGGCCGCGCGGCGGCGTTTCTTTTGCACGCCGCTGCACGGCAGTGCAACCGTAACCGTGGTGCCTTTCCCCTCTTTCGACTCCAGTGAAATGCTCCCGCCGTGCGCCTCGACAATCGTCTTGGTGATCGCAAGGCCGAGGCCCGTGCCCGACACCGTCGCCGTATGCCGCGGGGAACGGAAAAACGGCTTGAATATGGACCCCAGATCCGCCGCGGCGATGCCGTAGCCCGAATCCGTTACCTGCAGCACGCATGGTGCGCGGCCCCGCGGCGCGCTCAGCTTGACAATCACGTGCCCTCCCTGGGGCGTGTACTTGACGGCGTTCTCCACCAGATTTTTCACGGCCATGGCCAGGCCGCGAGCATCCCCGCGCGTGAGCACCGCGAGGCCTTCGGGCGTCCGCACGCGCAGCGACACGTTCTTGTCGGAAGCCTCGGCGGCGCACGCGTGCGTCCCGGCCTCCACGAGCCCCCCGAGGTCGATTTCCTTTTTGTCAATCTTCCCCCCCCGGGAATAGTACCGGTAGCTGAGCAGGTCGGCGATCAGCAGGTCCGCCTCCTCCGCCTTGCCGGCGGCCCGGATGATGAACCGGAGCGCCTGCGGGCTTATCTCCCCTGTAAAGCCGTCCGCAACGGTCTTGAGCAGCGACTGGATCGTGGTGATGGGCGACTTGAGCTGGTGCGAGAGTGTGCCGACAAGTTCTCCGTCGAGCGAAATTTTCTCCTGCATGGGGCCGTCCTTTGTTTGCCGGTATCCGAAAAACCGCGTCAGATTCCTTTAATATATCTTCCGTTCGCGGTGCATGACACAACATGCGCACTGCACCGGGAAGCCCATCGACGGCTGATTGCAGCTGCCGCCCGGCATGGTGCCCCGCACCGGATGACTGTTGATTTTACAAAATCCATAGGCTATCTTTCTTTAGCTTCGCATGTTTGCGGGGCCGATGATTTTCCGGAGCAGCGCATGACGGATAAGAACATACCGAAGAACGGACAGCCTCCGCGCAGGATACGCGAGGTGGCAGAGGAACTCGGCTTGAACACCGAGGCCATCCTCCCGCACGGCCATTACATCGCCAAGGTGCCCATTGACGAATACGAATCACGGAAAAGCCTGCCCGACGGAAAACTCATTCTCGTGACCGCCATGACCCCCACGCCCCAGGGCGAGGGCAAGACCACCACCACCGTGGGACTCGGCGACGCCCTGCGCCGCCTCGGGAAGAAGACCTCCATTTGCATACGTGAACCGTCGCTCGGGCCCTATTTCGGCATCAAGGGCGGCGGCACGGGCGCGGGCAGGTCGCAGGTGACCCCGGCCGAGGCCGTGAACCTGCATTTCACCGGCGACATGTACTCGGTGACAAAGGCCAACAACCTGCTCGCCGCCATGGTCGACAATCACCTTCAGCACGGCAACGAACTGAACATCGATCCCCGACGAGTAGTCCTGCGCCGCGTAATCGACCTCAACGACCGCGCCCTCCGCGAAATCGTGGTGGGGCTCGGCGGGGTGAAAAACGGCATCCCCCGCAAGGACGGGTTCAACATTACACCCGCGTCGGAGGTGATGGCCGTGCTGTGCCTTTGCCGCGACTTCTTCGACCTCGGCGACATGCTCGGCAGGATGGTGGTCGCCTACACGTACAAAGGCGAGCGCGTGTTCGCGCGGGACATCAAGGCCGTGGGCGCCATGCAGGTCCTGCTGCGCGACGCGATAGACCCGAACATGGTCCAAACCATGGAAGGCACGCCCGCCTTTGTGCACGGCGGGCCCTTTGCCAATATCGCGCAGGGCACCAACACCGCCATCGCAACGCGCATGGCGCTCAAACTCACCGACTATGTGGTGACCGAAGCAGGGTTCGCCACCGACCTCGGGGCCGAGAAATTCTTCCATATCAAGTGCCGCATCGCGGGCCTCAGGCCCTCGGCGGCGGTGATCGTAGCGACCGTGCGGGCCGTGGAATACCATGGCGGGTACACGCAGGACGGAGGGCTGGGCAACCTTGCCAAACACATCGAAAACATCCGGCTGTTCGGGCTGGAGCCGGTGGTGGCAATCAACCGCTTCGACAACGACAAGCCGGGCGACCTTGACAAAATAGTAACCTTCTGCGAAAAGCACGGGGTCGAGGCCGAGGTGGCCACCCATTTCCACGACGGCGGCAGGGGCGCGGAAGCGG
>DATFYJ010000373.1:0-3310 GCA_035315105.1 Chitinivibrionales bacterium | reverse complement strand
AGGATATTTCTCCGGTCTGTCCCAGGCCCTCAAGAAGAAATGGACAAAGGGCATTCTCATCGCTCTCGGTTCGATTTCGGTCCTCACGGTTCTTTTTTCGGTCCAGGGGTTTGTCAGCGCCGTCATGAATATTTTCACCGTTTCGCTTGCCGATACGCAGAAATTCGCGATTTTCGAGAAAAATTTTGCAAGGAATTTCGTTCCTTTTCTTTGGGTATGGTGGTTCTTTGGAGGGGCTTCGCTGGCCCTTTTTCTGGGCGTTGTCAACGACAAAGTCGGGAAAACAGCCTTTTTGATCGCGGTGGCAGCCATGGCGCTTATCGACGTGGCAAGAGTTGATTCGCGTTTTATCACCACCATCAATCCAAAGCCGTATTTCTATGCCGAGCAGACCGTCGTCGATCTGCAGAACGAAATGAAGCAGGAACCGTTCCGGTGTTTCCTCCTCCCCGGGGCGCTTCCGAAGGGCGGGGAAGGGATTTTGGGACTTGAAGGCGTGGGCGGATTTCACGACAACGAACTCCGGTGGTACCGTGAGTTCCGCGGCGACCAGGAGGACCGCAACTACTATACGAACTTGCTCGGCGTCCAGCAGGACGGAAGGCCGTTCCTTAAACCGGACAATTTAAAGAACGGGAACGCCTTTCTTAATATCGCCAATGCACGGTATTATCTCATCCGTCAAAATGAAACACTGTACAAGATCCCGAATGAGGGGGCGCTCCAAAGGATTTCTTTCGTGCCAGGTTATGTTGTCATGGACAGCTCGCGTATGCTGGACGCTCTTAAAACCGGAGGTTACGATTACCGCGCCAGCGTGGCCCTGCTGCAGGAGCCGGCGCAGAAGCCCGCATCCGTTCCGGATTCGCTTTCGTCAAAGCCTGCGTCCGTCACATGGAAATCGTACACGCCGAATTACCGGAAGGCCGAAGTGACCGTCGTCGGCGACGGCTTTCTGCGTATTTCGGAGGTATACTACCCGGGCTGGAAAATCCGGGTAGACGGCAAACCGGTGAGAATATACCGGGCCGATCTTGCATGGATGGCAATAAACATCACCAGGGGCACTCATACGGTTGAGATGATTCCCCAATCGTTGTACCTGGGAAAAGCGCAAGTGGTGTCGTTTCCACTCGCCGCGGTCATGCTCCTGTACTGGGCATGGGTTTCCGTCGCGTCGTTGGGCAGTTCGCGGCGGAAGAAAACGGCGTAGACAGGAGCAACTCCTATGGTTATTCACCATGCCGTTCACCGTTCAGCCTTGCAAAGGCACCATTCGAGTAACGTCCAACCTCATGACAAATGGGAGTACCGCAATCACCTTGCTCCCGGTCTTTATGTGCTTTTCAGCAGATGTACCGAGGTCCGCACAAAAAGGCCATAATAATATCCTCCTCTTGTGCTTCCGTTTAGAATCTTCTATTTTTGACTCTCCGTTTCGTGGTTGTTATTCCGGCGTAACCATCAGAAGGAGTCGTAACCGTGGCAAAACTTGTTGGAAAAGCAGTTATCGCGCAGGGCGGCGGGCCCACCGCAGTCATCAACCAGAGTCTTGTGGGCGCCGTTTTGCAGGCAAGAAAATACACGTGCATCGAAAACATTTACGGCGCTCTTCACGGCGTGAGCGGTATCGTGAAGGAGGATTTTCTCGATCTTACGCAGGCGACAACCCACAATCTGGAAAAGGTCGCCCTTTCCCCCTCGTCGGCCATGCTTTCCACTCGCGACAAACCCAACGAGGAATACTGCCAGAAAATTTTCAAGGTCCTCAAGGCTCACGATGTGCGGTATTTCTACTATGTCGGCGGCAACGACTCCGCCGATACCTGCAAGATTGTGAATGAAAACGCGAAGAAAGCCGGGTACGAACTGCGGGTGGTTCACATTCCCAAAACCATCGACAACGACCTGCGGGTTACCGACCACTGCCCGGGATTCGGCTCTGCGGGCAGGTTCGTGAGCCTTGCCTTTGCTGGGCTCAATCTCGACAACCGCAGCCTTCCCGGCGTTTACATCGCTATTATCATGGGCCGGAACGCGGGATTTCTCACCGCGGCATCGGTGTTCGCCAAGAAATATCCCGACGACGGCCCGCACTGTATCTACGTGCCGGAGAAACCGTTCAGCCAGGACAAATTCCTCGCTGATGTTGACAAATACTACAAGCAATACGGCAGGTGCGTCATTGCGGCGTCGGAGGGCATCGCCGACAAGGACGGAACGCCCATCATTGCCGCGCTGACGAAAACCAGCGAGAAGGATGCGCACGGCAACGTGCAGCTCTCCGGGACCGGCGCGCTCGGCGATGCTTTGGCCGGGCTTGTCAAAGACAAGCTTAAGATCAAGCGCGTGCGCTGCGATACCTTCGGCTACCTGCAGCGGAGTTTTTTGAGCGTGGTTTCGGGAGTTGACGCACAGGAAGCACGTGAGGTGGGTGAGAAGGCCGTTCAGTTCTCGGTATGGGCCGACGTCGACGGCAGCGTGGCCATCCGCAGGACGGGCGACTACTCGGTTGAATATTTTCTCACGCCGCTTGAGACCGTTGCCCGCGACACCAAGAAGATGGCCGATGAATATATCGACGTTGAGAATTCAATGGTCACCGAGGCTTTCAAGGACTACGCGCGTCCCCTTATCGGAACAATGCCGGAGTACGAACGTATCTCCGCGCCCTTGGTGAGCAAGCTTCTCGCATAAGGGGAGCGGACCACGGTGCATGCCGACGGCTCAAGAAGACCGCCGGCGTAGTGCGTGATACGAGGCCCGGAGTTTCCGAAAGCTCCGGGCGTGTTTTGTTCCTGAGGATCACCAGGCCCCACCTTGAATATCTTTGCCACGCTCCACAAAAGCATTGTCTCCGGCAGTTTCTATGAGACGGTTCCTGCCATGCCGGTTCGCAGCGTGGTGAAGTTCTTTCTCCTGATCTGTCTTCTGACAACGCTCATATGCGGCATTTCCCACCTGTGGTATGCCTTGCATGCACCGGCCGGACTTGCCGCCGAAACCGCGGAGGCGCTCGGCGGCATCGAGCTTAACAACGGGGTGCTCGACCCGCATCGCCCGGTTCCCTATATCCCTGATAATACCCATGTGTCAAGAGCATTCGAACTTGTCTTCTGGCTCCCGCAGTCTTCCACCATGGTGCCTGATTCGTTTGTCGTTGTCGACACCAATGCCAATTCTCTGGCGCGGATCGGCAACAACACCCTGTTCCTGCTTTCCGCCCGCCGGCTGATCGTCAATCCGGGTTCGCCGTTTTCCTACGGAAGGTCGTATGCCGAGCTCTTCGGCACACGGCACCTTGTCGTTG
>DATFYJ010000372.1:0-4606 GCA_035315105.1 Chitinivibrionales bacterium | reverse complement strand
ACGGGCGAAGGGAAAAACGTGCGCATCGTGGTGGTGGGATCGGACAAGGGCCTGTGCGGCGCGTTCAATGCCAATGTCGTGAAGAAGACAATGCAGGTGATTTCAGAGAATATGTCAAAGAACATCACCATTACCATAGTGGGCAAAAAGCCCATAGAAGCCCTTAAACGGAAACCGGTCACCATTGCAGACAGGTATGTGGAGATGATGTTCAGCCCCAAATATGCCGATGCCGCGACCGTGGGCCAAAAGCTGCTGACGGATTTTGCCGAAGGAGTCGTCGACCAGGTCATTGCGGTGTACAACCAGTTCAAGAGCCCCGCGTCGCAGGTAATCTGTTGGGAAACGCTGCTTCCCCTCCAGCCTGTAAAGGAAGAGGGCGGAGCAAAGGCCGGCTATATTTTCGAGCCCACGCCCGAGGAGACCTTTGATGTTCTCATGCCGCAATACGTGAACGGCCAGATCTGGAAAATTTTTCTGGAATCGAACGCCGCCCAGCAGGCGGCAAGCATGACCACCATGTACGCGGCCACAAAGAACGCCGGGAAACTCATCGATGCCTTAACGCTGTATTACAACAAAGTGCGTCAATCAATCATAACCAAAGAGCTCCTGGAAATCGTATCCGGCGCGGAAGCACTGCGCTGAGGATACTTTCTCAATACGCCAGGAACGACAAAAGGAAACAGACATGAATCAGGAAAAGAAAACCAGCGACGCCGGCCTTCCGGTCGGTAAGGTCATTCAAGTGCTGGGGGTCGTGGTCGACGTGGAATTCCCCGCCGGAAAGCTTCCCGCAATTCTCAACGCGATTAAAATCCGGCAGGAAGCGCAGGGCAATGTCAAGGCACTTGAAATAACCGCCGAGGTCCAGCAGCTTCTGGGTGACAACAAAATCAGGTGCGTGGCACTCGCCTCCACCGACGGACTGACCCGCGGTGCCATGGTGTACGACTCGGGCGATGTCATTAAAATCCCTGTGGGCAACGCAATGCTTGGACGGCTTGTGAACGTGCTTGGCGACCCCATCGACGAACTCGGGCCCGTTAAATGTGAAGAGCGCTGGGCCATCCATCGCAAGCCGCCGTCGCTTGAGGACCAGAAAACATCGTGGGAAATATTGGAAACCGGCGTCAAGGTCATCGACCTTCTTACTCCCTACCCCAAAGGCGGAAAAATCGGGCTTTTCGGCGGCGCGGGAGTGGGCAAGACCGTTCTGATCATGGAACTCATAAGAAACATCGCGACCGAGCATGGAGGTTATTCCGTGTTCGCGGGCGTGGGAGAACGCACACGTGAAGGAAACGATTTGTGGCTTGACATGAAGCAATCGGGTGTCATTGACAAAACGGCGCTCGTGTTCGGCCAGATGAACGAGCCGCCGGGCACGCGCCTGCGCATCGGCCTCACCGGCCTCACCGTTGCCGAATATTTCCGTGATGTGGGCAAACAGGACGTGCTTCTTTTCATCGACAACATATTCCGATTTGTACAGGCTGGGTCCGAAGTGTCGGCCCTGCTCGGCCGCATGCCGTCGGCCGTGGGCTACCAGCCCAACCTCGCCACCGAAATGGCATCTTTACAGGAGAGAATAACCTCCACCAAAGAAGGATCGATCACGTCGGTACAGGCCATTTATGTTCCGGCGGACGACCTCACCGACCCTGCGCCCGCCGCGACGTTCGCGCATCTTGATGCAACGACCGTGCTTTCGCGCGCCATCGTTGAGCGCGGTATCTATCCCGCGGTGGACCCGCTCGATTCCACGTCGCGCATCCTGGACCCAAAAATCGTGGGCGAAGAGCATTATGCCGTGGCACGCGAGGTGCAGCGCATCCTTCAGAAATACCGGGAGCTCCAGGACATTATCGCCATTCTCGGAATGGAAGAGCTTTCCGAAGAAGACAAGCTCACTGTATTCCGCGCCAGGAAAATCGAAAAATTCCTGTCGCAGCCGTTCTTTGTCGCGCAGGAATTCTCCGGCACACCCGGGAAGTATGTCCCGCTTGCAAAGACCGTGCAGAGCTTCAAGGAGATCATCGACGGCAAACACGACGAAATCCCCGAAGCAGCGTTCAGCATGGTGGGGGCGATAGAGGACGTGATTGAGAAGGCGAAGAATCTATAATGCTAGTTGAAAGTTGGAGGTTGAAAGTTGAAAGTGTAAAACTAGGTATGTTGTTTATTATTTTGCTTTCAACTTCCAACTTTTAACTTGAAACTTGATCTAACTATGACCGATAAAACTTATCAGCTCGACATCGTAACGCCGGAAAAGAAAGTCTTTTCCGAGAAGGTGGATTTTGCGGTGTTCCCCGGGTCAGAAGGCGAGCTGGGAATACTGTTAAACCACGCTCCCCTGCTCTCGCGCCTTGATCCGGGGGAAATCCGCATCACCCGGGACAAAAAAAACGATTGCATGGCGATTTCAGGCGGTTTCCTCGAGGTAAGGAAAAACGAGGTGTCGGTGATATCCGAAACGGCTGAATACGCAAATCAAATTGACCTTACACGGGCAATTGCGGAAAAGGAAAGTGCCGAAGCCGAACTGAAGAACGCCTCGGCTCCTGCGGAAAAAAAGTCTGCAGACCTGCGGCTCAAGAAGGCGCTTGCGCGGGTGAAGGTGGCGGAGAAGAGTGCGAACACGCCGCAGGAAAAACATTAGGCGCCTGAGCAGAATGCAGCCGGCTTTCAAGGCAAGCCTTCCCAACGCAATCACAATGTTTCTTCTGCTTGTATTCTTCGTTCTTGCCATGCGTGGGCAAAGGACAATTGCCACTCTTGATCTACCGCCGCTATCGCTCGTGGGTGCCCCCCAACCGAAGCAGCTTTCTCGCAAGTGAACTTACTTGGGGGCTACCCAGGAGGGGGTGACGGAGGACGCCGAAGGCGGCCGCAGGCAGGGGGATACCTCCCCCTCCAAGACATCTTTTGTACTTAGCAAGCCGCGCAGATTTTTCTGGTTCCGGTGGGACAGCACTTACCCGACCTTGACCTTCTGGTCCGTCAGGAATTCCTGCTCGCTCCGGTAGGTCTTCATCAGGCGGTCGATGCCGACCATCTCCAGCACCTTGCGCACCTGGCTTTCCTTTGCGATGATGTACACCGAGCCTTTGTTCTCCTGGACGTCGCACAGACAGTGGATGAAGATGCTTATTCCGGCGCTGTCAAGATACGTGGTTTTTTCGAGGTTGAACACGAAATGATGGTGTCCCTTCCTGATGCAGTCGTTGATATCATCGTCCAGCTTCTTCGTGTTCTCCTCGATATCGATGTTGCCGATGATATGAATCATCTTGAATGATCCCTTGTCCTCGATTTCGTATCTCATTTCAGGTTCCTTTCCCGATAAAAGCCTTGAGCGGCAACCGGACCTGCCATACGCCTTTGCTGGATGATGCCACATCTCAATTCTATTGCAATCACGCAGGAAAAACAAGTGGATTCTTGAGGTTTCCTTGCAACGAGCTGTCGCCGGCCCGTTCAACCCGCCATTCCTATTCCAACGATCCTATCTGTCAACGTATCCGCTTCAGCCTCGCCCCGAACATACCGTCCATTCGATGCTCGTACGGCGTAATCCTCACAAATCCGCCCTTATCCACATAGGCCTCCGGAATCGCTGCCGGCGGTTTGTCGAGAACAAACCCGGAATGATCGCCGAGGAACGCCGCGACCGCATCCTCATTTTCTTCCGGCTCCAGCGAACACGTAGAATACACCAGCACCCCGCCCGCAGCCACCAGCGCCGACGCAGCGTCGAGAAGGGCCTTCTGGCTGCGGGCCAGGCGCTCAATGTCCTGTTCCGATTTTATCCAACGGCCCTCGGGATGGCGGTGCAGCACTCCGGTGCCGGTGCATGGCGCATCAAGAAGCACCGTGTCGAAGGTCCCCGCGAACGGCGGCGACGCGGCATTGCAGATCACGGGAAGAACATTGGCCAGGCGCATGCGGCCGAACGTATCGACGGAAAGCATCATCCGGTTCTTCCGGATCTCGCAGGCGATTACCCTTCCCGAGGGACCCGCGAGTTCTGCGGCAAGCGCGCTCTTCCCGCCCGGGGCGCTGCACAGGTCGAGAATGCGGTCGCCGGAAGAGGCGTCCAGCAGGGCGACGATCCACCCGGACGACGGCGCCTGCACCGTGCACCCTCCTTCCCGGAACAGCGGGATCGCGTCGGGCGCCACGGATTTCCTGAGCCTGTAGAACAGGTTGAGATACCCGCACGCGCCGTCGCACAGGTCGTGCAATTCGGTCTCGGCCTGCTGCCGCGAAACTCCGTGCAGTCTCCTCCGGAGAAACACGTCGGGCCGCTCGTTGTCAAACGCGAGGAGCAGTTTGGTCTTGGCAAGCCCGAGCCTGCCGAGCCAGCGCTTCACCATCCACTCAGGGTGTGAAAACTCTATTGACAGGCGCTTCACGAGGTCCTTCTGCGGGTCGGGCAGCCGGATGCGTCTCCGGTTCTTGATGAGGTTTCGCAGTGTCGCGTTGACAAGCCCGGCAAATCGGCTGGTGGGCCGGGCGAGCCGCGTGAGGTTCACCGCTTCGTTGACGCTGGCGTGGTCGGGTACCCTGTCCATGTAGAGTATCTGGTACGCACCGATTT
>DATFYJ010000371.1:0-2333 GCA_035315105.1 Chitinivibrionales bacterium | reverse complement strand
ATGGTAGCGGTGAGCTTTGAGTCTTGGTACAGGCATCCTTCGTGCCATGTGCCGTCGCCGATGTTCGCGAGGTCAAAACTGTCCCTGCGCATTTCGGCGATCACGTGGGAAAGCCATGTCGCGCCGCTGTCGCATTCGCCGTCAAGGACAAGCGCGGCGATACCCAGCGCCGTGTTGTTGTTGTCCCAGTGGTTCTGGCCGTAGGACTCCGGCCACCAGTTTCCCCATGCGGCGTTGTACGGCCCGGACGCCGCTTCGTACATCTCCTGGCTGTGCTTGACTAATGCGTTTCGTATTGCGGCGCGGTCGGCGGCCGACAGGCTGTCGTACAGCCAGTCGTAGGCCATGGCGCAGCCCCGCAGCATGTACCCGAGTGAAAGGTCCCGGTCTCCGAGCATGGCGTCCGCGCCCCAAACCGGCCACGCGGCGAACGCGGCGAGGTACTGCCGCGCCAGGGCAAGGTAGCGGCTGTCGCCGGTCGCGACATACGCGAAAGCGAGCACCGTCACGTCCCGGGAATCAAGGCTCAAATCGGAAGAAGCCGCGCCCGTGGGCGCGGTGGGCACGGGGAGAGGCAGCAGGGAGTTGGCACAAGAGGCTATCGGCTGCATGATGGCGGCGTGCGTGGTGGTCGCCTTGGTCCGGATGGCCGCAACGTCGCCGGCCGAGAAGAAGATTGACGGATGGGTTGCACCGGCCTGCTGCGGAAAAAGGACCGCAGTCATGAGGGTGATGGCAATGGTTGACAAGGGAAATCGGGACCGGTTCATCGGGTCCTCCAAGGGAATGAGGTGGCGGTAATGATGATGCCGAAAAGGCAATTTTGACACGTCTCAACTAACTCTGCCGATAATATAATGTTTTTATTGTCAATGATAATAATTGATGCAAAAGAGAAGAATTTAGTGGGGGAAGTTTCCCCCTCGCTCCGGCCTCCTCGGCCTGCGGTGTCCTGCGCTACCCCCTCCTGGGTGGCCCCCAAGTAAGTTTACTTGCAAGAAAGATGCTTCGGTTGGGGGGCACCCGCGAATGAAAGTTGAGAGGTTAAAAGTTGACAGCTGAAAGTTGAAGGCCGGCGGGAGAAATACTAGTTGACTGAATAGATTTCCTCTGCCGCGCGTTAGGTGGACTGGAGGGTGAGCTAAAGCAAATTGCCGGCCGTCCCCTCGCCGAAGGCGACTCGGGGCGGTCCGGCAACGAGGCGAATAGCCGAGCCCGGAAGGAGACCGACCCCTTGTAGGGACACGGCATGCCGTGTCCCTACAAGGGGGGACGCCCACATTCTAAGTTTTAAAACAAAAATAGCGGGGCGCCCACCTCATTCATTTGTCAAAAGTTGACTGTTTCTCCGGAAAACCTTATTTTCAGTAGGACAGCGGGACGGGATTTTTCGTCCGATGTGGTGCATCAGCAGAATCGAGAACCGGTATGCGCGGAACAGTAATCGTGTCGGTGTTTTTCTTCCTGTCAATTCAGGCGGGCATGCAGAGCGTGCACGCTCAGAATGCCGAAAGCCATGGCCGTCTTGAAAAGGCTATAGCAAGTTTCAAGGACGGCGACTATAGAAAGGCGGCCGACAGTTGCGCCGTGCTCCTGCCGCTCCTGTCCGGGACCGACCAGCGTGAAGGATACAAGTACTACGGTTTCTCTCTTGCCATGCTCAACCGGGTCGACCAGGCAAAGGCGGCCTTTAGAACAGCGCTTGATAAATTCCCGGGCATGGATATCGACACGCTCGAAGTGCAGCCGACCATCGCCATTGTGTTCAAACAGGCGAAACTGGAAAAGACGCTTGCGATCATGGATACCGCCATCAAGAAGAAGCCGACGGTCATCGTTCAGGTCCAGAAAAAGAACGTCGCTCTTCCGGTAACGTTGCTTGAGTGCGGGATTGTTTCGGCGGGCGTGAGCGCAAACTGTTTTTATTTCGGCTACCAGGACCTGCAGAAATACAATGCGCTTGCCGGTCCGGGCGCGAACTTCAATTATTATTACAACGAGTACCGCAATCTGTATATCGGCGGCGGCATCACCGCGGGAGTCGCGGCCGTCCTCCTCCCCGTTTCCATCGTATTGCTTGCTAAAAAGGAACCCGCGCCGCACAAGGTGTCACTGTTACTGCAGCCCAACGGCGCTCGTGTCGCGTTTTCATTCTAGGCGCTGCGAAAAGGCTTCCACAACCTCGGTTATGGTGAGAGTTCGACTTTGAGGCGGGACTCTTCCCCTCTGGCAATGTGGACCGTTTCCGAGTGGGGCTTGAAGCCGTCCCGTTTGACAAGTACCACATGATCGCCCTCGGAAAGAGCTATGGGCTGCTGCGTCGGGCACGGGCC
>DATFYJ010000370.1:0-3521 GCA_035315105.1 Chitinivibrionales bacterium | reverse complement strand
GCACATGGGAAAACCTGCATGCTCGTTCTCATTTTGGGAATTTGTTTTTGCAGAAAAGAGAAAGTCCGGCCGCTTCTATAATGATTCGGTTCGTCCATTTGCACCCCGCTCTTGAAAAAAAATGTGGTATATTTACACGATATGCACCACGAAGGCTCTCACAACCCGGCAAGGCGCGATTTTCTCAAGACCTCGACGATGGCCGCCGCGGGTCTGGCTGCCGCAACCGCGGGCGTCGGCAAAGTCTTCGGCAGGACTGCGGGCTTCACGCCCGGCATGCAGATCAACCCCTCCATAGACAACCTCCGGGTGGTCGCGTGCTGCAATCCGGCCATGGAAACTTCCTCTCCCCTCAAGTGGGACACCGTCTCACAGAACAGCGTCGTTGATCCGGCGCAGGTTTCTCTCACCATGGATAAGATGGCCTGCGCGCTTGCGCAGGTGACGGATGTTCAAAGCGCATGGTCAACGATCCTCCGGAAGCCCGATGCAAAGTCATGGCAGGATGTGATTGCCGCCATCAAGGTGAACTGCTCCGGCAGCATGCACCCCCGGGCGGCTATTATCGACAAAGTCTGCAGAGTGCTCAACGGGTTCGGCGTTCCGTTTCCCAACATCACCGTCTACGACACCACCGACCCGGTCGTGACGTACTTCGGCGGATTCACGGGGACCCTGCTCCCCGCGGACATCGTGGTGAGCGGCGGTGGCGCCACGTTTCCGGTCGTCGTCATGGGCGAATCGCTCAATTGTACAACGCTCATCCAGAATGCGGACATTCTTGTCGATATCGCATCAAACAAGCCGCACATCGCAACGTGGGTCGGGCTCACCATGACCTGCAAGAACCACGTGGGCACCGTCAACCGCTCCCTGCCCACGGGCTCCAACTGCCCGCAGAACCTTACCCAGCTTTTCGAGATCAACAAGCACGACGCAATCATCGGCACCCCGGGCACGGGCGTCCCGTGCAGGCAGCAATTGTGCATCGTCGATTCCCTCTGGTCTTCGAACGTGGGCGACTGGAGCTCCCTGCCCAACTGTAAGCTGTATTACCTGGTGATGGGCACCTTCGGCCCTGCCGTGGACTATTTGACAACGAGGAAAATCCGCATCGACATGATGAAATGCACCACGCACCCGGACGCCCTGCTCAACCAGTTCATTACCTACTTCGGGTACTCGGATACCGAAAGGGACAACCTCACCTCGCTCACGCCCGACCAGAACGCGGGCCGCGGATGGGTCGAAGTCCCGATCACGGGTATCGAATACGATCCTGCAAGCCGGCAATGGCCTGGTGCCGAAACCTGCGAACTTGTCATTGGAGAAAGCAGGGTGCTCAGGTTCTCCTTTCCCGCCTCCGAGGCCGTGCTGAGCGCTTCGATCTGCTCAGCCGACGGAAGGCTCATCTGCTCCCTCCGGCCCCAGGCGCCGCGGCGCTTTGTCTGGGACGGCAGCACCTCCCTTGGCGCCAGAGCCGGCCGCGGCTGGTATTATCTGCACGTGAAGGGAGCGCGCACCACAAGGTCTTTTCATTTGGCGCAGATGTAAACCAACCTGGCCGTGCGTTTCCGTTGTGCCCCTTTCCCGCACTTACGCGATTAACTTTGTAATCCCTCTTCTTCATAAAAAAAAGTAATCTCCTGCCATTTTCGTTATATTAAATGTGTAAGGGGGGACGGACTGGAATTTCTTCCGTGCCGGTGTTGCGCAATGCGACAGTCCGGCCGGAGAAAAAGTTTATTGCCTTTTGCAATTCGCTCGCATCGCCCGTTCTGTCCATTTGCCCGCGGGCATATTGTTTGCCCGCAACGCACAGCACCCCCCTCCTGCACCACCGGATTGTTCGTCATGAGCGGACCAATTTACATCTGCAATAGGCCCTTTTGCAAAGCATTTTCCGCTGCCGCGTTCTGGATTGTCGTTGGCGCGCACGCGGCACTGCCCGCGCGCATGTACTGGACAAGCCCTGAAGGCGGCGACACGAGGTGGAGCAACGAGGCGAACTGGAGCGCAACCAGGGTGCCGCGGCCGGGCGACACCGTAGTCTTGGGCGTCAAGGGCAAAAGTCTCGCGCCCTGCGACCTCGACGCGGATGCGTCGGTCGCGGACATTTTCTTTCGTACAGCGTACGCCCAAAGATTCGACTTCGGCAGCCATGTTCTTTCGGTGACCGGCGACACCTGCGACCTCCGCTCGGGCGGGGAGATCGGCGACGGCAACGGGCGGGGCGGCATTTTGTTCGAACCGGCAGGAATTCTCGCCTTTTTTCCCGGATCGCAAGCTGTCCTCCCGAATATCACGGTCAGGTGCATGCCCGGGGGCGCGGTTGTCTGCCGCGAATCCGGCTTCCGGGCCGATACGCTTTCCTTTCAGGCCGGGACGTTCCGCTGCGGATCAAATCTGGCGCATCAGGCCGGTGTGGTTCAGTCGAGCGGCGGTGGCCTCAGTCTTGATTCCTCTGCGCTGGCGGTGTCTGGTGCAATGGTCAATTTCGCGGGACTTGCATCCCTCTTGTCCGCAAACGGTACCCTTGTTTTCCGCGGGGCCGCGCCCCAGCGGATTGTATTCCCGCCCGATTCGGTGCGCATCCACTGCCTGATTCAGGACGGCGGAGGGGGAACGGTGATTTCGAAAATCCCCGGCACGGTCCTGTATGCGGACACCACGGCGATCCGCTCCGGGATCATGATGCTTGACGACTCGGCATCGCTCACCCTCGGCGCTTTCCAGTCCGTGCACGGCGGCCTTGTGATTCCGGCTTCCGCAAGGTTCACCCTGCGCGGCAACGCCGACTTTTCCGGACTCGACTCGCTTGCCGCGGCGGGCCCGGTAGTGTGCGCGGGCCTGCAATCGTGGGTGACCCTCACGCCAAAAATCGGGGCGCAGGTTTCGCGGTTGGAAGTAACTTCAGGCAGATTACAGCTTGCCGGCAATGGGCTTTGGGCAGACTCGGTCCGGTGCGCTGCTGCATGCACGCTTTCCCTCGGAACGCGCCTCGTTCATGTTGTTCGGGCATTCTCACTTGAGCAAGGCGCGGTTGTCAATTTTGAATCCTCGGTTCTCAGATTCGCCGGAGCCAGGCTCGACCTGTCGGGATGCGGCGGCATTCTGCCGGGAACGGGCTGCATCGAATTCAACGGTGCATCGCCCCAAGTCTTTGCGCCGGCCGCGGGAAAGATGTGCCCGTCGGTTTTTCAGAACGGACCGGGCGGAACCACGCTTTCCGGGTGCGATCTTCTCGCCGGCAGCCTCGCTATCGGCGCCGGAACCTTCAACCTGAACGGGTACTCGGCGTCCGTCGACACACTCAGGGGCAGTCCTGCGGGCGACAACGATTCGCTCAAGATCGGCTCCTCTCCCCCGTCGGTAATAAATGCGCGGGGAAGCGTGTTTCTTGACCAGATGGCAGTTTCGGGAGACATCCGGCTCCAGCTTTCGGGAGCGAAACAGGATCTGCGGGTCCCCGGCAATTGTCACATTGTCAAATTGACGCAATCCGGTTCCTCCCGCGCCGC
>DATFYJ010000369.1:0-5254 GCA_035315105.1 Chitinivibrionales bacterium | reverse complement strand
AGTCACTCGCCTAATCCAACCAAAGATTCTGATTGACAAACAGGACACTATTGGTCGGGGAAAAATAGGATCGGCAACAATCCGCTGCGCCGCGCCAGGCCGGAACGGAAAAATGGTCCCGCTGAAGTGGGATGCCGCCCGGACCCGCCTTTTGTAGAGATGCAGCGGCGCTGCGTCTCTACAAAAGGAATAGGGCCGAGGCGGCCGGAGGCCGAAGGCCGAGACCGAAGCGAGGGCCGCCGCCGCGAAGCGGCGGGGCGCCCATACCTCTCAACTTATCTTGAATTCTCTATGGTACTCTTTGAATCTGCTTCCCCGCTCCCCCGCCGGCCGGTTCCTCGAACGGCGGGTAGATGCCGATGGCCCGACCGGATTCAAGCTCGATGTCGCGCTCGGTCTTTTCCTCGATGACCGGGATCCGCACGCGCATGCCGGGCATGAGCGTGGAAAGATCCGCGTTCTTGTTGTACTTTGCAAACAGCCAGAGCGGGATCTGGTCGGGCTCGCTGCAAATGGTCCAGAGCGCCTCGCCGCGCTTCACGGTCCTCTGCCGCACGTCGGTGACCTTGAACCTCACGTAGAAATCCTCCTCGAGCGCCATGTGGTATTCGAGCCGGGCCTTTACAAAACGGGCAAGCTTATCGGCGTCGACCGGGATGGAAAGCGCGCTGCCGATCCGAATCTCGGAGCGCGGGCCAAGGCGGTTAAGCGCGCGGATGCGGTACGTGGGGACTCCGAGCCAGTCCGCGTAATGACCGATGGTCTCGTCGACCGACACCCGAATCCCTGCAGTGGTGCCGGACGGCGAAAGCGTAGTTTCCAGCGTATATACCGATACGTCGAACGCGGGCGCCGCCGCCGGTGTCCCGGCTGCGAACTCAGGCAGCGTGTCCGCCTTTGCCATCACGGCATCCCGGAGCGAATCGGCAACGGCTTCGCGGGCAGGCGCAGGCGGCGCAGTGGACGCGCTCGGCGCCGCCGTCGTCTCGCGCGCGGCCGCCTGCGGCCTAGACGGTTTCTGCGGGGACGGCTTCTTGACAGGCGGTTGCGGCGCAGGTTCGGCCGGCGGGACCATTGCCCCCTGTTGCGAGGCCTCTGCCGCAACGGTGTCGGGCTGCGCCGCGGCAACCTCGACCGCTTCCGCGGCCGACGGCACGCGCAGCACCTGGCCTGCGTAAATCCTGCCGCCGCGCGTGATCCTGTTTTCGAGCGCGAGCCGATCCACGGGCACGCCCATGCGCGCCGCAATGGTGTAGAGATTGTCGCCCTTCTGAACGTTGTAGTACTGCAGACGCTCGGGCGCGTCGCTCTTGAGCGAATCCGGCACCGCGGCAAGCGCCTTTTCCGCCTCAGGCGCCCGCAGTTCCGACGGAATCCTTATTGTAAAGCCTGAGGGAATCTCCTTCTGCTGGAAGAACACCACGGGACGCAGCGCGGGATTGTATTCCATGAGCGTCGTCTGGGATATGTTGAGATACCTGCATACCACAGCAGGTTTCATGAACGACGGCAGCACCAGGGTGCGGAACTCGTACCGGGGCGCAAAATGCAAATCGGTAAAGAAGGCCTCCGGGCGTTTCGCTATGTCGCTTGCCGCGAGAAAGCAGGCGTAGAAGTTCTTCGATGCAAACTGGAATGACGGGCTGCTGTAGCGCGCAATGACCACGGCAATGTCGCGCGACCCCGCGACCTCCACGGCGCGCTTCATGCCGTTGACGCCGTGGTTGTAGGCCGTGACGGCAAGCGGCCACGACTGCAGCTGGTCGTAGTTCTGCCGGAGCAGCCGTGCCGCGGCAGCGGTCGCGGCGATGGGATCGCGCCTCTCGTCGATGAGATAATTGATTTTAAGGAACAGCCTTCCTGTTCCACGCATGAACTGCCACAGGCCCGCGGCGCCCACCTTCGAATAGGCTTCGGTGTTGAACGACGATTCCACGTGCGGCAGGTATGCAAGATCGGGAGGAATCCCGTGCGCGGCGAAGATCGCGCGAATGGTGTCGATGAACCCCGTGGAACGCTGCAGCCCTTCCCTGAACCTTTCCTTCTGCCCCTGCTGGAATCGTATCCGTTCCCCGGCGCCGGCAAGCGCGGCCGCGGGCGCATGCTCCTTCAAGACCTGCGAAAAGACCTTTTCCTCGTCCGTGAGTGTCGATTCGGGCCGGGCGATAACGTCGTCCAACTTCTTTGCAAGCGCGAGCCTCTCGCTTTCGATGTACCTGGCCTGGCCGAACCCGCTGCGCTGCCCGAGGTCGATCTTCTTGTAGATAACAAGCGGGTATTCCCTGTCGTGAAGCACGCCTTCGCTGACGGACAGCTCGGTGTACACCTTTTTCCAGAACGCAACGTTGTCCTTGAGAAGGTCGGGGACGGGAAAGATTGCAGAATCGCCGGTCTGAGAAAACGCAGCTGTGATCAACACCAGGATAAGAAATATCAAAGTAAGAAAACTTGTCTTCATTGGAAATCCAGCAATTTGATCTATTGGATGGAAGAATCTTGGTGAAATCCTAGCTAAAATACAACAACCATCCGGCGCTATCATGCGGAATGATGGATAGAGAGGATGATCCTCTTGACTTTTGCGTTAGGTGGACCGAAGGGTGCGCGAGAGCGCATTGCCGGCCGACCCTCGCCGAAGGCGACTAGGGCGGTCCGGCAACGAGGCCAAACGGCCGAGCCCGAAGGGAGACCGACCTGAACCTGAGTCTTGACGAAGGCGAAGGTAACGCCCAGCTCTTTTTATTATTAATCTAGTTTACCAGCTTTTTGAATTCCGTCCCCGGCCTGAACTTTATCACGTTGCACGCCTTCACGGTGAACGCGGCGCCGGTCTGCGGATTGCGGCCGTCGCGCGCCCGTCTCTTTACAACAGTGAAACTCCCGAAGCCCACAAGCTGGACCCCGCGTTTCGCGCTCCTGCGGATCGCGGCAAGCACCGATTCAACCGCCTTATCCGCAAGCGACTTCGTGATGCACGTGTCCTTTGCAACAACCGCCGCAAGCTCTCTCCTGTTCATGATCCATCCCCCCACTGCGCGGCGCGCCGGGCGCGACCCGCGCGCTAGTACCCCGGATATTCGTCCAGCACTTTGGCGAGCTCCGGCTTGGCCTTCGCCCAGAACTCGTATGCCGCCATGTGCGCCTTCTTGGCCATGGGATCGAGATTCGCGGGCGGCTTCGCTTTTGCATACTTTACAAACCGGATCCCCGAAGTCTTCATGACCGCCGCAAACTCGTCCGGGCCCACAACAGAGATCGAGGTCTGCACGCGCGTGAGGCCGCCGGACGGCGCGCCCGCTCCCGGCGTGGGCGCCGTCACCCGCACCGAGGAGTTCTTCTGCACAAGATAGTACACCTTTCCCGGCAGAAAGTTGAGGCGGATTGTCGCCACGTTGTCAATGCGCGCCATCACGTAATGGGAACCGCTCTCCACCGTGAACTGCGCGACGGTGTTGTCGGCGGTGACGGCGCCGAATGCGCCGTCAACAAAAATGGTGCTCAGCTTCTCGGCGTTGTACGCGGCCTCGGCCTTCGGCATCGGGCACACCACCACCACAAGCGCCTTGCCTGCCACGGGCTTCACGTCCGGGATGCTCGCCGAATAGAAAATAAGCGGCGAGCAGGACGCGACAAAAAGCGCCGCCGCAAGCGGCAGGGCGCAGGTGTACATTAATCTCACGCTGTCCTCCTGTTCTGGTGCTGTGGGCATGTCCCGGTCCGCGCGCGGTCACAGGGTGATTTCAAAAGAATTCCCCACCGCAAAACAATCCATGCGGGCATTGCTTTTCTTCACGATCTTTCTCGAAGCCTCCACCATTGCGTCCACCTGGCTGTCGGTGCGCTCGCGGTTATGATGAAACATCCCGAACCGCCCGACCCCGGCCTCGATTCCAAGTCTCACGGCGTCGGAAAACAGCGAATGCCCGAAAGAGCGGGTCGCCGGATAGTCCCGCGCGGAGAATTCCGCATCATGGATGAGAAGGTCGGCCCCTTGCGAAAACTCGGCGTATTCGCCGGGCGTTCGGCCGCCGGGATGGCAAAACGCAAGTTCGTTGTCGGTGAGGAACACAAAACTCGAAGCGCCTTCCTCGAACCTGAATCCAAGGCCGCCGTTGGGATGCGAAAGCCGGATGGGACGAATGGCAACGCCGCCGATGCAAAACGGTTCGTCCCCAATGTCCTCAAAATGCAAGTTTGAAGCAACCGATCCGAGGTCCACGGGAAAATAAGGGGGACGCATGAGGCCGCTCAGCGTCTCCCGGAACGAAGGCGCATCAAAGCTGCGGCCGTGGATGGTGATGTCGGTGCCTTTCCGATGCATCGGGGCGAACAGCGGGAAGCCCACGATATGGTCGAGATGCGTATGCGTGAAGACCATGTGGAACCGCGGAATTCTTGCGCGCACGAGCTTGTTGCCGAGACCCCGGATCCCGGTTCCCGCGTCAACCACGATGACGTCGCCTTTCCTCGAGCGGATTTCGAGACATGAAGTTTCGCCGCCATAGCGGTTAAATTGATTCCCGCTCACCGGCAGCGATCCACGGGAACCCCAGCAGCGAATATGCATGGCATCTCCGGTTACGATTCTTCATCCTGCGCAGGCCCCGCCAGAACACGGCTCGGCGCTAAAGCACGAATAATAATTATACTAATCTGCAAAAAACAAAGCGAGAAAAAAACAATCGCTGCCGTGTTGGCGTTGGGAAAAGAGCGTCCCTTTGCACGACAGGAGATTTTCACATTGTTTCCGGCTGCCTCGGGAGGCCGCCGAGCACGTCCCGGATCACGAGGCCGGCAAGGTGAAAACCGAAGGTGCCGGTAATATGAACCGCAGATCCGTTAATTTGCTTCTTGGTGGCGCACCATTCATGCGGGGAAATGTCCGCGCCCGCGGGACCGTTCCCGGTTTTTGGACACAGGCAATCAACGTTACCGCACGCGCTTCCCGCGGACTGCAAAGGAAGGTTTTCTTCACTGTAAACACAGGTGACGTCACCGGTAAACCCTTTTCTTCGTAGACGCTTGCGGATATACCTGCCCAGAGGGCAGCCCTGCGAATTCCACAGGGAGTCCACACGGATTTGCAGAGGATCGAGCTTGTTTGACGCGCCCAGCGCCGAAAACACTTTTGCGCCGGCTTTACAAGATGCAATAATGAGGTCCACCTTGTTGCTGAGGCTGTCGATGGCGTCGATGACGTAGCCGTAGCTGCCCAGATCAAACTCGTTCGCGTTCGTTCTTGAAAATGCCTTCT
>DATFYJ010000368.1:0-6205 GCA_035315105.1 Chitinivibrionales bacterium | reverse complement strand
CGCCTTCACTAAGGTATGCCGCTTCGCGGCGATGAATCAAGTCAACCTGCATTTATTACCACCGCTCTCCGTGGGTGCCGCCACAACAATGTATGGTCTCGCAGCTACTTTGTCAAGGCGGCCACCCAGGAGGGGGTAGCGCAGGCCACCGCAGGCCGAAGGCCGAGGAGGCCGGAGCGAGGGGGAAACTTCCCCCGCATAAATCATCTTTTTAGTCTCCACCGACCACCCCATGCTTAAATATTTGCAATTATCCCCCCGTAATGAGTATACTTACTAATTGGAAAGAAACCTTATGCTCTCCACCCTGACCGCATTAGCAGCCACAGTATTCTTGAATGTCTCTTCGCCCGGTGTCAAGGCCGGCGGGGAAGTTCAGGAGGCACCGACGTCGTGCCATTGCGCGTGCTGCAAGGGCGGGGTTTGCAAATGCGGTATGAACGCGAATAACGCACAGTCGGTAGCCGAGGTCAAGGATGTGCGCGGCGCGGTGGCCCTTTTTTCACGCTATTCCCCTTTGTGCAACTGCCGGGACGGCCAGCCGCTTCCGCAGCCTCGCAGCGCCGATATCCTCGCTCCCGGATCCGGGCCGGAGACAGAGTTCCACTTGGTCCCTGTCGAAGCAACGACTTTTCAGTGGGCAAGTGATAATAGAAACATACTTTCGCAAACAACCGGCGTATTCGATCCAAGTCCGCCGGGCTCCTTCCGCACAACTCCTCTCAGAATCTAGATTAGTAGTACCGTAGGCTTGGGGCTTTTCTCAAACGCTTCATTTTTTATCGTTTTTGCGCGTTTGTGAATCAGCTTCCGGCATTGCAATTGCTCCCCATATAATAGATATTGGTCGATCAACCAGAGTCGAAAGGCGGTGCTTATGATCAACAGGACAAGGTTTCTTGCGGGAGGCATGGTGATAACCATGCTCTGGGTTCTGGATGGTGCAAACGCTCAGACTGCTACATCCTCTGACCATTCCATGCATCACCCGGCCGCCATGGCCAAAGACACTGCCGCCATGGCACATCCCAAAACCCTCGTACCTCAAACAACGTGCCCGGTCACCGGGGATCCCATCAACAAGAAGTGGTATGCGGATGACAAGGGCAAACGAATCTATGTCTGCTGCGAATCGTGCATAGACTCCGTGAAAAAGGATCCGGTAAAATACGTCAAGAAGCTCGAGGCAATGGGGCAGTCGGTTGAGACGATTCCCAGCGCAAAGGCCGATCATGTCAAGGCTCTCGTCCCGCAGAGCACATGCCCTGTAATGGGCGGCCCTATTGACAAAAGCGTTTACGTCGACTACAAGGGCAAGCGAGTCTATTTCTGCTGCGCAGGGTGTCCTGAAACATTCAAGCAGGACCCGGAGAAGTATCTCAAGATACTCGCCGACAGGGGCGAGGCGCCGATCGCCGTCCCGAAGAAGTAGGAGGTGTCCATGATTTCGTACGGCTATATCAAGGAGGTCGACCGGCCTTTCGAGGAGGTGCTCCGGCAACTACCGAAGGTTCTCGAAAGTAACGGTTTCGGCGTCGTTAGCACTATTGACATCGGGCAAAAGCTCCGCGAGAAGCTCGGCGTGGAGTTTCGCAAGTATGTCATCCTTGGCGCGTGCAGTCCCCCGAATGCTTACAAGGCCCTTAGCGTTGAGGAAAACATCGGGCTCATGTTGCCCTGCAATGTGATCGCGTACGAAAGAGAAGGCAAGACCATGGTGGGGACCATTAGACCTTCTGCGATGATGAAGACTATCGGCAATCCTGCGCTTACCGAAATTGCCGAAGAGGTCGAGGAGAAACTGAAACGGGTGCTCGAATCAATATGACAATCGGAAGGAACACGGTTCCGATGACTACAATATCCAAAGTTAGTTCAATGTGCATTCGGAAATCTGTTGGTCCAGTAACGTGTATGCTATACTGTTGCATTTTTCTTCCAGCGGTGAATGTCTTTTCGCAGCAGGACAGCGCACGCACGCGGTTTGCGGCCAATTATCTGATCATGAAATCCCAGTTGAATGGGATCATTGACGAAGCCATTAAAAACAATCCAAGCCTGAAAGCGGCCGGGAACAAGATTGATGCGGCAAAGGCTTCGGTTCGTTACTCAAAAAGCCTGGACCCGCCGCAGGTCGCCGTTGAGTTCTATAATGCTCCTATATCGTCTTTTCCGAATCCATTCAAAGATCAAATGGAGTATGATTACTCTATCCAGCAGATGTTCCCGTTTCCCGGAAAGCTAGGCTCCATGGCCAGAGCGGAGCAAAAACGGGCCGGGATGTTCACGGCCGACCGGCAAACACGGGAACAGGACATTATCCGAAATGTAAAGGCGCTCTATTTCGACCTGTACCTAAAGAACCGGCAAATGGAAATCAACCATGAGACACGCGCGTTGGTGCGCGAGTTCGTGGATATCGCCCGAAAGCAATATGAACTCGGTATGGGCAAACAATCCGACATACTCCGAGCGCAGACGGAGCTGTCGACGCTCGGGAACGACAGCCTCGTGCTTGTTCAACAGCGAAAATCCATGGAGGGAATGCTCAACGCCCTGTGCAACAGACCGGTAACGACCGAAATCGGCTTGATTCCGGAAATCGATCCGACAATGCCTGATTTTGATTTGAATACATTAATGGCTGTCGCCGAGAAGAACCGGCCGGAGCTGAAATCCATGCAGTACGATGTTGAAATGAAGCAATCGGAGCGAATAGCTTCCGGTAAGGAATATCTGCCGGACTTCATGGTACGCGGAACGTACAAACAAATGATATCGGCCCCTGACGATTGGAGCCTGATGGTCGGGGCCACGGTTCCGATAGCGCCGTGGTCGCTGGGAAAAAATTCGGCAGGGACTGCCCGCGGCGACGCGAACATCAAGGAGGCGCAGGGCGAACTCGATAATATGAAAAATATGATAGCCTCAGAAGTCAATGATGCATTTTTAAAAGTGAAAAGCAGCATGGAGCGCCTGAAACTCAGCAGAGAGTCATCCATTCCTCAAGCCCAACAAACCCTGATAAGCGCGATGGCCTCTTACAAAACAGGGAAAGAGGAATTTCTCATGCTGATTGACATTCAAAGAATGCTTGCCATGGCGAAACTCGATTATCACATGGCCGTAATGAGTCTTCTTGACAGTCAAAGCCAGCTTGAACGCGCCGTAGGGATGAATATCAAGGAGATTGGGCAAGCGCCTAAAGGAGGTCGTCAATGATTCGTTCCGGGAAAACCGCTACAACAATTCTTATCTTGGGTCTGGTTACTATCGGTCTTTCGGGAGCGTTTATCTCTTGTCAGAAATCCCAGCACGAAGCGGAGACATCGAGCCAGAAAGTGATTTACCATTGCCCCATGCATCCGAATTACCTTTCGGACAAACCCGGGACTTGTCCCATATGCGGAATGAAACTCGTGCCCGTCAACGCTCCTCCATCAGGCCAACCGGGGAACGACGCAGGCAAGAATGAGCGCAAGATTCTCTATTATCGCGACGCTATGAATCCTTCGCATACGTCGGACAAACCTGGCAAGGCGCCCGACGGCATGGATATGGTGCCGGTATATGCGGACGAGGCCGGGGGTGAAGCCGGAGAGGTGAAAATCGATCCCACCACGGTGCAAAACATGGGCGTATCGACCGAGACCGTGACCCCGCGCGACCTGAAAAAGGAGATCCGGGTCTCCGGAACCATCGAACTTAACGAAACGGCAATCAGCGTCGTCAATACAAAGATAATGGGATGGGTCGAAAAGCTTTTTATCGATTACACGGGGCAGGCAGTCAAGAAGGGTCAGCCGCTCCTCACGATTTACAGTCCGGATCTGGTGAGCGCGCAGGAGGAATACCTGCAGGCTATTCATTATCTCAAGAGCCTTCCCGAGGGCGTTACGTCCGATGCCCGGCGCGGTGCGGAACAGCTTGTCGAAAGCGGCAAGCGAAGGCTATTGAACTGGGACATTCCCGACCGTTCGATTGCCGCGCTCGAGCAGCGGAACGCGCCGGAGAAGTCCATGACCATCTATTCACCGTCCGACGGCGTCGTGTTGGAAAAGATGGTCGTGGCCGGCCAGAACGTCATGCCCGGCATGGCGCTTTACAAAGTAGCCGATCTTTCAGTTGTTTGGGCCATTGCGAATGTGTATCAGGAGGACTTGGCTTATGTCAAGGTAGGGGCCGAGGCGACGGTAGATGTATCGTCCATGGCGGGAAGGACATTCACGGGGAAGGTCCAATTCGTTTCGCCGGTTCTCGACCCATCGACCAAAACGGCGGCAGTTCGCATCGCCATTCGCAATACGGCGGACAGGCTGCTCAAACCGCAGATGTTTGCAAACGTAACCATACAATCGCCCGTTTCCCGCAGCGCCCTTTCCGTTTCGCAGCAGGCGGTTATCCATACCGGCACCCGGAACATCGTCATAATCTCTCTTGGTAACGGCTATTTCAAGCCCCAGGAAGTAAAGCTCGGGATGAGCGCCAATGGGTATGTTCAAATATTGTCCGGGCTGGCGGACGGGCAAACAATCGTCACCTCGTCCCAGTTTCTCATCGACTCGGAAAGCAACCTTAAGAAAGCGGTAAGTCAGATGGGCGGCATGGAAATGCCGGCGTCTGAACAACCTGCGGACACATCAAAAGAAGAAAAGAAGCAGGCTCCGAGCAACAGTCAAATGAACATGCCGGGAATGCGATAAACGATAGGCGGGAAATCCATGCTCGAAAAACTCATTGAGTGGTCGATTAGAAACAAGTTCCTCGTGATCATGCTCACGATTTTCGCGATCGGCGCGGGCGTGTGGGCGATTGTCACAACCCCGGTCGACGCGATACCGGATTTGAGCGACGTGCAGGTGATCGTCTACACCGAATACGAGGGACAATCGCCGCGCATCGTTGAGGACCAGGTGACCTATCCGCTCACCACGTCCCTGCTTTCGGTCCCGGGCGCGCGGGTGGTGCGCGGGTATTCGTTCTTCGGCTATTCGCTGGCGTATGTCATCTTCAAAGACGGTACCGACATCTATTGGGCGCGCAGCCGCGTGCTTGAGTACCTGAATTATGCCCAGAAGCGCTTACCCGTGGGGGTGCTCCCCACGCTCGGTCCCGATGCGACGGGAGTGGGTTGGGTGTACGAGTATGCCTTGACTTCTGATAAAAGGTCGCTGCAGGAGCTGCGTTCGCTTCAGGACTGGTACCTGAAATATGGATTGTCAAGCATCGAGGGCGTGGCCGAGGTGGCGAGCATCGGCGGATACGTAAAACAGTACCAGGTGACCGTAGACCCTTCCAAGCTTCAGGCGTACGGAATTCCGGTGGACGACATTGAGATGGCTATAAAGAACGCCAATAGCGATGTGGGCGGAGAAGTGATCGAAATGGCCGAAATGGAGTTTATGATCAGGGGTCTCGGTTACATAAAATCCATCGACGACATTAAAAACATCCCGGTTAAGACCGACCTACAGCACGGCACTGTTGTGCGAATCGGCGACATTGCCGATGTGGCCATTGGGCCCGAGATGCGGCGGGGGCTGGCAGATCTTGACGGAAAGGGAGAGGTCGCGGGCGGCATTGTGGTCATACGGTTCGGCGAGAACGCCCAGAAAGTCATCAAGGCGGTGGAAAAAAAACTCGAGGTACTCAAGGCCGGGATGCCGCTGGACGTGCAGATCGTGCCGACCTACAACCGCTCTGCGCTTATCGAGCGCGCCATTGCAAACCTCCGCGACAAGCTCTTTGAGGAAATTCTGATCGTGGCACTTGTCTGCGCCCTGTTCCTCTTTCACATAAGAAGCGCGTTTGTCGCGGTCTTCACCCTGCCCACGGCGATCCTCATGGCCTTCCTTGTCATGAGGATGCAGGGGCTCAATGCGAACATCATGTCCCTGGGCGGCATTGCGATCGCCATCGGTGCAATGGTTGACGCGGCAATCATCATGATCGAAAACGCGCACAAACACATCGAGGCGGAAAACCTGAAGCCACCTGATGACCGGCTTCCGCACTGGCAGGTAATAATGCAGGCCTCCAAAGAGGTGGGGCCGCCGCTGTTCTGGTCGCTCCTGGTGATCACGGTCTCGTTTATCCCGATCTTCACGCTCGAAGCGCAAGAAGGCCGGCTGTTCAAACCGCTTGCCTTCACAAAAACCTATTCCATGGCCGCGGCGGCGATACTTGCCGTCACCATTGTGCCGGT
>DATFYJ010000367.1:0-2536 GCA_035315105.1 Chitinivibrionales bacterium | reverse complement strand
AATGTCCGCGGCGTCGCGAGGTCGGTCACGGCGCAGCATGATGAAATCCCGGGGCATATTGCGTCGAGCCGTGTGAGGATATGGGCCGTCACAGCGGCCTTCATATCTGCGTATTGCTTTTCGGGAAGCGCCATCCAGTTTGTGTTGCCTGCGCCGCACACCGCGCTTATCGGGGGACGGGCCGCGGCAAGGTCGGTGGCGACGAGCGAAACGATCTCCGGCAGTACCGTGGTATTCTGCCGTTCGATGAACGCATCGATGTCGGCGCCCGGAAAGGCCACGGTGATCGATCGGTCGAGCCCGAGGTCGGCGCAGGAGCGCGTGAGGCCCGCGTGGAGCTGGAGCACGGCCATGCCCGGCCTCAGGCGCGACAGGTGCGAGAGAAAAGCGCGGGGAAAGAAACGTTGCCCCACCAGGCTTTCCACAAGGGAATTGGTGTTGACATTCGCAACAAAGGCGTCGGCCGCCAGGCGCCTTCCGGCGGAAGTGACCGCGGCAACAGCCCTGCCGTTTTTCACCTCGATCGAAAGCGCCTCCTCGTTGGTGACAATTTTGCCGCCGAGCGCCTCGAGCCTTTTCACCAGCGCGCGCGTGAGCGCCTGGCCGCCGCCTGCTATGGTGTACATGCCGGTTCCCACAAGCAGGGAAAACATCATGATGAAATTGACGGCCGGGAGCCTTTTCATGGGCAGGGCGAGAAACACCGCGGGCTGATACAGGAACGCCTTGCAGGCCGGGTCGCGCACGAACCGGGAAAGCAAGGCGTCCGCGGAGATGGCGGTGAGGCTCAGAAATCCGGGGATCGCCGGAAAGAACCGCGCGATGCTGCGGCCGCGGCTTTTCTCGCCCATGAGCGCATCGGCGTACACCGGGCCGCGCCGCATCACCATGGAGCGGAACCTGTCTATTCCCCGCCGCTCGGACGGAAAATACCGCTCGCATGCGTCAAAGAACGGCCCGTATCCCATGGGAATATCGTACGACGAAGAACCGAGCAGCATCCTGGCTGGCCGGTCGAGCTTTACAAAAGACACATCGGCCGAAAGACCGAGGCCCGCCACCAATTGCTCGAAAAATCCGCCCGGCCCTCCCGCGGGCAGGGCGTGCAGGGCGACGTCGAACGTGTAGCCCTTGCGCGAGAACGATGTTGCGTAGCCGCCAGGACGGGGCTGTTTTTCCAGCACGGTCACGGCCGCGCCCTGCTGGGCCAGGGAAACAGCGGCCGTGAGGCCCCCGAGGCCCGAGCCTATGACCAGGACGGTCCTATCGGCCTTGCCGCATTTGGGGTTGATTATCGTCGTCACAAGTGATAATATTATATATTGTTCGGCAAACGGGTTCGGAAAAAATACTTACCTTCAAGGAAACCACTCATGAAACACGCTCTCGCATCGCCCATCAGGCTTTTATGCGCATCGGTGCTGGTCTTTTTGTGCGGACCGTCGTGGAGCCAGACCGGCTCGCTCAACGCCGCGCCGTCGCGCCCGGCGCTTGCGAAGACGCCCGGAATAATCAACATCGCGGTCATCAACATGAAGAACGCTTCCGGTGTGTCAAGCGGCGAGACCGAGGTGATTAGCGACCGGCTCAGGGGCGAGCTGTTCAACACGGGAAAGGTGAACGTGATGGAGCGCGACCAGATGCAGGAGATCCTCAAGGAGCAGGGGTTCCAGCAGTCGGGCGCGTGCACCAACGAGGCGTGCATGGTGGAGATCGGGCAGCTCCTGGGCGTGGAGCGGCTTGTCACCGGCTCGCTCGGCAAGGTGGGGTCGATGTTTCTGGTCAACCTGCGCGTCATCGACGTGAAGACCGCAAAGATCATGAAGGTGGTGTCGGTTGACATAAAGGGAGACCTCGACGAGGTCGTGGCCAAGCTTCCCGGCGTTGCGCAGCAGCTCGTCGCCTCCGAAGCCCCGGCGCAAACGGAACAGCCGGCGGCGCTCGAAAAGAAGGCGGAGCCCAAGAAGCCGGTTGAAACGGTGTCGGAGAAGAAGGAGGAGCCGGTGCAGGCAAAGGCACCCGAGGTTTCCGACGAGCGGGCGGAAAAAAACAAGAACCGCTTCGGCATCAGGGTGGGGATGAATATGTTCGGGCCCGACCTTACCAGGATTTACCATCTAAAATCGTATGACCCGTCCACCGGCGATCTCATAGGGGATACCACGTACAATTTCGATGAAAACAGCACAGCCACGATTACCAGATCTCTGCTTATCAACTATTATCTGAAGGGCGTTCTAAAAGCAGGCCGATTTATCACCATCGACATCGGCGGCGGATACTCCGGAGAACAGACCACCTACGAATGGGATTTGACAAAACGGGTTCACAGCGCCGACATCTACTCGCTGCCCAGCCTCGGCGTCAATTTTACCAAACGCTGGTACCCGCTAAAGATTAATGTGGGCCTCCTAGCGGACTTCAACATTCTTAACTATTCGATCGTATACTACTCCAGGGATTACACCACCGATCCGTTTTCCAGAGACACCTCGCTCTCCTATCTGACGTTTAACGCCGGATTCGGCTTCCGGAC
>DATFYJ010000366.1:0-5002 GCA_035315105.1 Chitinivibrionales bacterium | reverse complement strand
CAGTACCGCATCACGAGCGCCATCGAGTTCGGCACGCAATAACTGCCGCGGTACACCGTGCGCGTCTCCACGCCGGGCAGTACCACGCGGGGCAGGTTGCCGAAATCGTCGAGGCGCTTGAGAAAGTACACGGACTGTTTGACAAGTTCATCGTCGGCGTTGTAGGTTGCCACGACGCGTCTGAAGCCTTCCTGCGCCCTGTCGATGTTGCCCTGTTTCCGGTACAGCAGGGCGACGCGGTACTGCAGCCAGCATGCGGTTTCCTTTGCCGGTTTCTTGGTGAGTCCCCGTTCATAGCAGGCCAGCGCCTGGTTCACCCGTGCGTGGCGTTCGAGGTACTTTCCGGCCGCGAGAAAGAGGTCCGCCGAATATCCCCATGAAAGGCTCATTACAAGCATTGTTGACATGTGCAAAACAAAAACCTGCGCCCAGCGGAGCGCTTTATCGGCTGGGCGTCGGGGGGCGCACAGGTAAACAGCGACCGCAACCGACCACCACGATCCCACGGTGAACTGGAGAACGGTCACCGGCCACAGGACTGAGGAAAATTCGCGGCCTTGGCACGATGCTGCCTGAAACGAAGGAATCGCCATGAACAGCTCGAGCCAAAACCAGAACGTGAAAAAGGAAAAAAGGTAGGCGAGGATGGCGCCGAACATTGAACGCAGGGACACGTCCGGCCTCACGCGGACAAAGACTATGCCGCCCACTGATCCGCCGAGCGTGGCGCAGGCCGTAAGAAAGAGCGTCCACGAAAGGGTGTCGGCATTGTCGATTCCCACCGGAAGGAGCGCCGAAAACAGATGGTTCGAAAAAAGCATGTACACGGCTGCAAGGCTCGGTGCGACGCACAGCACGCCTGCGGCGCCGCCGATTGCCGACGCGACCTCTTTTCGCAGGCCAAGTCTGGCAAACGGGTGCATCCTAAGCGCGTTTGCCGCTGGCCCGCACCAGGAGCGCACTGCGGCATACAGCAGCACGCCCGCAAGGGCGTGGGCTGCGAACATTGCCAGCGTGATCCAATACCATTTGACGGGCCACACAAGCGCCCAGCACAGAACCGCCGCTTCACCAAGCAGCGACGCGGCTGCGACGAACCACCCTTTTGCTTTGTGGGAACACCGAGAAAGGAAGAAGAGCGCGCAGCCGCCGGCGCACGCGGCTCCGGAAAGCAGCGAGATAGGAATGATCCAGCCCGGATGAAACAGGCTGCTATTTTCCCGGGTGTTCATCGTGCATCCAATCATGAATTGACACAGGGGAAACACCGATGGCTGCCGCCCATGCCTGCGCTTTTGCCGCTTCGGACCGTTTCCGGAGTCTGACCAGAACCCGGGCGTCTGCATTGAAGTATGCCGCATCGTACCTGCGGATCGAGCAGCATGTCTTGTAGCAACGCTCCGCTTCTGCAAGCCTGCCATCATGTTCCGCCTGCGCGCCCAGGCAATAGAAATAGTCCGGTTCCGTCAATACCGAGTCGGCCTGGATTGCGGAAAGGATTCCGGCAGCAACGTCGAACCTGCCCTGTTCAACGAGCAGTCTGGCGAGAATAAGCCTGGTTCTGAACTGGGACGGGTTGAGGTCCACATAGGCGCTGCATGCGGACGCCTGCAGGAGGGTGTTTCCCTCCCAGGCGGCGGCGTCGCACAGCCAACGCCAGCGGATGCCGCTTTCAGGGTGAAGACGAAGTTCGCGAAAAGCAAGCGCGATTCCCGCGCGGCGCTCGGGTGCCGAGCTAAGCGGAACAAGATCGAGATACCGAAGGCTTATGGCGGCGGGCAGGTACGCCGAGCGGCAAGCATTTTCGAACAGCAGCCTGCATGAATCAAGGCGGTGCCGTCCGCCTTCGGAGGTGAATGCGCCGTCGTATCGTGCAAGCGGTGTGAGGTTCGCGGCCAGCGGAAGAGATCCGAGCGGTGCTGCTGCGCGCTGCTGTTCCCATTGGTAGAGCGCAAGGTGTTCCGCCAACGCGGCAAAGGGTGAAACACCCAGCAGGCGGGCGCGTTCGAATCTCAAAAGAGCTCCGGCGGGGTTCTTCCGGTCGACATAATCGAGCCCCATAAGAATACTCCGCCAGCCATCCGACAGAGAATCCAGTGTAGCAGGGGCGATTCCGGTGCAGCGGGAAACGGTCGAATGCAAGGAGTCGGGATAGATCACCATCAGCACCGGTTCTGCAGCAATGACATCAAGGGAATCCAGATGCGACAGGCTCCGGTCAAAGCGGCACTCAAGGGCCATTCTCACCAGACGGTCGGAAGGCTTTACGCCGGCTCGCTTCGCAGGAAGGATGTCGAGCGCAGAAGGTTCCTTTGCGCGGGTCTTTGTGGACAACCGCGAAAACCAGTACGTAGTGAGCCGTCCGCTGCGTTCGTTGAACCCGTAACACACCGACGGAGACGTGAAAACGGGGTAGACGACGGGAATTCCCGACCGGATGAACGATTCCATCACCCTCAAAGAGACCGGAGCGTAGGCTACCCTGTATCCCCATGAGCGCGCGATATCGTCAAGAATAAACGCGGGCGGCATTTTCGCAAGTGACAAGGAACCGGTTTTTTCTGAAAATGGTTTCAGCCGCATCTTGATCCGTGCGTCGCTGACCGAGGCATGTTCCCAGTAGTTGATGACGGTGAGAAAGGCCATCCACGTCTCGTCGAGGTAGGATTCGTAGTCGATGAGCGGCAGGCGTATTGCCGAGGAATCGCCGCCGGCGCCGGAGGCAAGGCGGGCAAGCGATTCCCGCGCGAGAGCGACGGGCCTGGCGTTCCGCGCCGAAGCGGCCCCTTTTAAAACAACGAGGTTCCACAGCCGACGTGCCTTGTCGGGATGGCCGGCCTCGTACCAGTAGTCCGCGTTGCGCAACGCCAGAACCGGCCACGCCACATGCGCCGGATACAGCGAAAGAAAATGTGAGAGCTCGCGGTTGGCGCGGGCGCGAATGTTCACGCTCGGATTTGACAAGTCGGAAAGAATTCGTTTCTGATAATTGGGGGCAAAGGAACAGTCGCCGGGCAATTCGGGAAGCACCCAGAGCAGGCTCGCAAGGACGATTCCGATCCGAAGGAAAAAGCCTCCGAATGTCCGGACCGTGGAGAAGAGGACCGCCAGCGCTGCAAAAGCGCCGCACATCTCCACGGTCCCCGAATCGAGGAGCCATCGCATCGGCGAGGCATCGCCAAGGGGTATTATACTTTCGAGCCCGCCCCGGACCGGGGAGAGATCCCCGGAAATCAATGCGCCGATGCCCATGCCTGCCAGAACAATGCCGGCCGCGGAAGATCCGAACCCCGTAACTGCGGCGACAAGTCCTGCCGGTCTCAGCTTTTCCCCGATTCCCGCCAGCCCAACGGCGGCGAGGAAACCGAAAGGCAGCGCATAAACAGCGCCGCGGAATGCGCCCCAGAGAATGGATGTTCTGTCAAGTCCCAAAGCGTGTTTCATTGCGGTGCTGCTGAAGAGCATTGAAAAAAGCATGATGGTGAAACCGAGGCAGCAGGCGAAGAGCATTGAGAACAGAGCATGACCGGCCAAGTGACGGTTACACGCGCGCCTCATGAAGGGGGCGGCGGAGCCCAGATGAACATGCTGGTATACTCCCGCAAGAATGGACCATCCGAGGTTTACGGCCGAAAGCATTAAAAAGAATATCCACCATTCAAAGCTGCATAACTGGCAGAAGAAAAAAACAGAAGAACCTGCCAGTATGTTGAGGGCTGCCGCGGTGATTGCGGCCCTCCGCTTCGACGACATCCACAGTGCATGGATAACAAGAATCCATGGAATGAGCGGGCTTAGGAGAAAACCCAGGACTGCATGGACGTACCAGGGGTACAGCCGGATGGCGTGTTGTCGTTCTGGCATGGACATATTATATAATTTCTATTGCGCCCCGAGCCAGTACTTACTTTTTCGGCTTTGCAGAGATTCGGCAGGCGCGCCACATTCCTCATGCGGAAAAGCGGAAGGCACTATGGGTCAACAGAGTGAGAAAATAACACCTAATAAGAATGCCGCCCTCCATGGAAAGGCGGCATTTCTTTCTCGCGGGAAAACCCGGAGATGTTGTCGTCAGACTAGAATGGCAAACCGGTGGAAACGGCCTGCTCCGCCGCGGCAACTTTTTCCGCAGGAGCGGAAGGCTGGCCGTTTACATTGTGCAACGATGCCCAGAGAGCCTTTCTCCCTTTCTGGGCATGGTCTTCCGACTTGTATCTGAACCACACCTCCTGGCTCTTTTCGTTTACCGTTTCCAGCGTCACGACAAAGCCGTGTGTGTACACGCCCAGCGGCTTTTTAAACTGGAAAACGCTGCTGAAAGAAATGACGCGTGAAGGGTCAAGGTATTCAAACCCGTGTTTGAACGCGCTTGGCCTTGCCGCATCAAGCATTCCAGCCAATGCACCGCGGGATTTCTTTGCCGAATCCTCGTCTTTGTAGTAGCAAAAGACCGACCCGAGGCCCGTGGTGATTTTAAACGAATGCGTGTTTCCGTTCTGACGCCGGTTTTCCGGAATTTCGGCAACCGAGCCCGCATAAATGATTCTGGCAACCTGATATGCGTTGGTACCGTTTGTGAAGATAGCGGAACTCATGATTCACTCCTTTGGTTTTGATTGTTGAAAAGAAAACAGTGTATCAGGTACGAACGCACTCAAGCTGTTCCCCGGGTTGTGCGTTCATATTCCCTTTGCAACAACTTGTGTGCCAAAAAAGTTTTTTCAAAACGTGATTCGATAAATCAAGGCTTTGCGCCTGATTCCGCGACAAAATGCGGAATGTGCGAGGTTGCGATCTTACGACCGGCCAATCCCGAGAAAGCATTCGAGCGACTTTTTTGCTTGGTGGGCAGGTTGCCGATGCATTCTTCCGTGGAAGATTCCTCGCCAATAGTGTTAGAAGATACAGCCCCGGTCCCTTTTTCAATGGTCAGCCGATTATATATTTTCATTTCAGCCATGGATGAAACACCGCTTTCGCTCAAACACCGGGCTATTCTGTT
>DATFYJ010000365.1:0-2431 GCA_035315105.1 Chitinivibrionales bacterium | reverse complement strand
GCCGTTGCTCACCACGATCCCGGTAAGAATGATCACGCCGAGGAACGATACCATAGAAAGGGTTTTGCCGAGCAACAGGAGTATCCAGACAACGCCGATGCCTGCGAGCGGAATGGTGAACATGATGGTGAACGGATGAACCAGGCTTTCGAACTGCGACGCCATCACCATGTAAATGAGAAGGACCGCAAGGATGAGGGCCAATCCCAGCTGCTGGAAGCTCTCCTGCATGTTTTCGTAATCGCCCTTGTACGAAATGTAATAGCCGGACGGGAGGGACTTTTCGACGGGCGCAAGCCGGGCCTTGACATCCGACACAATGGCGCCGAGCGGCCTGCCCGTGATGTTGGCGTCCACGATGCCCACGCGGAACTTGTTGTCGCGCTTGATCACCACCGGCCCCTCCGCGGGGAGTATCGTTGCGACCTGGCTGAGCGGAATGGAGACGCCCGCGGGCGTTTTCAGCGGCAGCTGCCGGAGATAATCGAGTTTGTCCCTGAACCTTTTGTCAAGGATCACGCGCACGTCGATCTCCTCGTCGCCGGTGCGGAACTGCGTGGCTACCGTGCCGAGGTTTGCGGCCTGCAGCGCGGTCTGAACCTGGATGGGCGCCAGGCCGTACAAAAGAGCCTTCTGCCGGTCTATGACGAAGTGATACTCCGGCCTGGCCTTTGAAAACGACGACTCCGCCTCCTTGATGCCGGGAATCGTTTTTATTCTGTCAAGAACATTCTGCGAAATGTCGCTCAGAGTGGCGAGGTTGCTGCCGTAAATGTTCACGGCAACGGGCTTGCCTCCCCCCATGTTGAACCCGGACATCGACGCCAGCGTTATGTTCGCGTTCTTCAGCTTGGGCAGGCGGCTCCGGAAATCATCCTGGATCTGTTGCTGCGTCCTTGTGCGTTTATCCGGGTTGAGCAGACGAACGAACACCTGGGCGCCGTTCGGGCCCGTAACGCCCTCCCCGTGACGCGAACTTTCGTCGTCGACACCCACCATTTCGCCGACAAACCCGACTTCCGGATACGATGCCAGCAGTTTCTGGAGCTGTGCGGTGAGTCCTGCGGTCTCCTCCAGCGGCGTTCCCTGCGGCATGTCGACATTGAGCACCATCATGCCGTTGTCCTCCTCGGGCATGAACTCTTTGCCAAGGAACTTGACACCCACGACAAGGCTCACAACGAGAACTGCGCCCACAGCGCCTGCCGTGATCCAGGGATGGTTGAGCACACGCGTGAGCCATGAGCCGTACCAATCCTTGACGCTTTCGAACCAGGCCGCGTTGTCTTTTTTTGGTTTGCGGAAGAACACCGACGACAGCATGGGGACAATGGTAAACGCGACAAAAAGGCTTGCCAGCAGGGCGAACATGATGGTGAGGCACAGGCCGCGCGTGAGCTGGCCCGCAAGGCCGGTCGAAAACAGGAGCGGTAGAAATACGATGATGGTCGTGAAGGTGGAGGCCGCGATCGCCATGCTTACCTCGCTTGCTCCCCTGCGCGCGGCTACGTTGGGCGGTTCGCCTTTCATGAGGTGACGGTAAATGTTTTCAATCACGACAACCGCATCGTCCACGAGGCGTCCTATGCCGAGCGCGAAACCGCCCAGCGTCATCAGGTTGAGCGTGAATCCGCCCACGTACAGGGCGATGAACGTGGTGATGATGGAAAGCGGTATGGCCACGGCAATAATAAGCGTCGGCCTGAGGTTGCCCAGAAAGATAAGGAGCAGGATTACCGCGAGAAACGCGCCGATCACGCCTTCACGAATGGTTCTTCCCGTAACACGCTCCACAGGCTCGCCCTGGTCGAAAATGGTGTGAAAGATGAGCTGCGGATTCGCCTTCTTGATCGCTTGGATTTCTTTGTTGACCGCTTTTGACACCTTAAGTGTGTTTGAGCCGCTCTGCTTCGATATGATGAGGAACACCGTGGGCCTGCCGTTCATGCGCGACAGGCTCCGTTTTTCCTTGTAGGTGTCCTTGACATTGGCGACTTCGTACAGCCGTACCGGCGTGCCGTCGGCCGCCGCGCCGATGATCGCGTTGCGGATGTCGTCGATGTTGGCGAACTCGCCCATGGCGCGAACAAGGAAATCGGTCCCGCCGTTCACCATGTAGCCGGCAGGGGTGTTCATGTTCTGGGCGCCGAGAGCGGTTGCAATGCCGTCCACCGACAGTCCCTTGCCTTTGAGGCGCGTTGGGTCGACGGCGACCTGGATTTCGCGCTCAACGCCGCCGTACACAAGCACCTGCGCCACGCCGTCGAGCCGCTGAATCCGTTGTTGCACGTTGTCTTCAAGAAATTTTTTGAGCTTGTAGGGGTTGTCGATGCCGCTTACGCCGGAAAAAATCATGGGGATCTGCGCGGTGTTGAATTTGAGGACCAGCGGCTCACTCACGCCGTCGGGCAGAAAGTCCTTGATGCGGCTG
>DATFYJ010000364.1:0-19355 GCA_035315105.1 Chitinivibrionales bacterium | reverse complement strand
CCGCAAGAGTCCCGAACAGTATGGTCATGAAGGCGATTTTCCATCCGAACGCGGCTCCAGCGAGAGCCAGCAACTCCACATCGCCGAAGCCCATGGTTTCCTTCTTCCTGAATGCAAGTCTTCCGATGAACCCCGCGCCGTAAAGAAATCCGCCGCCCACGAGAATTCCGAGGCCGCACTGCAGCGGCGTGATCCCGCCGGGCAGGAACGAAACGAGGACCGCGAGGAGAATTCCCGGCACCGTGATCGCTTCCGGTATGATAAGGTGCGAAAAATCGATGATCGCGATGGGGATCATGAGCAGCAGGATTATCACCTGAAGCGCGAGTGTTGCCGCGATCACCGGGGTGAGCCCGGTCTTTGCCGCCGGGGCAACAACGCAGATGTAAAGCACCAGCGCGGCTGCGCCGGTTGCCGCCTCGACAAGAGGGTAGCGCAGGGGAATCTTCCAGCCGCAGCCCGCACATTTTCCCCGCAAAAACGCGAAGCTTGCCAGGGGAATGTTTTCCCAGGGCCTTACCGGCCTGGAGCAGTTCGGGCAATGCGATCCGGGCCTTACAATTGATTCATGCCGCGGCAGACGGTAGATGAGGACGTTGAAAAATGATCCCAGGACAAGGCCGAAGAGAACCGAAACGATGGAAAAGAAGAGGTCCATGATGCGCCTTACCGTGCCGGTCCCTTGGCGGCCGGTTTGGAAACCGGTTTGACAGATGCAGGATGCTCCTGCTTCCGCAGCGCCGAGTCCGCACCGGCCACCGCTGTTTCGATCGCTTTGGTGATCGCGGGAACCGGGTTCGCCTTGAGAATGTTCTGCACCGGCCCGTATGCGGGCATCAGCCCGCGGGCGCGCAAAACAGGCGATATCGCGACGAAGAATGAATAGGATATCGAGGGCTTGAACCAGTTCTGCACGCGGCCGATCGGAAAAGACCGCACGGCAATCACCACGATCCACACGAGGAAGAAGACCTTTACAAATCCGAGCAGGCCGCCGCACAGGCGGTCGGCCCAGCCCAGCATCGAAAAATGCACGATCTTCTTGATGACCGTGCCGAGCAACGCGATGGCCATGAGGCAGACAAGGAAGATCACCAGAAACGCGACGATGGACAGCACCGTGTCGGAAAGGCGCAGGAACCGCAAGTACACCGCGCCCTGCCGGTACAGCGACAGGGCCGCGAAAAAACCGCCCACCACGGCCGCGACGCGTCCCACCTCCTCCACGAGTCCCCGCTTGACGCCGAGAATGACAAAGATGAGCGCAACGCAGCCGCAGACAATGTCGAAAATGTGCACGTCAAACCCTTTACATAATGAAAAAGGCGAGATGGTTTTCTCGCCCTGATGCGCTTACATCAAACGAAAGCGGCCGCTATTTCTTGGCCGTTTCGAGAATGCCCACCACATGTTTCTCTTCGATGATGAATGTCTTCTTCCCGTTCTTGTTGTAGATCCAGTTTTCCTGGACCGCCCACGGCTGCTTCACGACTTCGAGCCTGTCCGGCTTTTCAAGCAGGAATTCCAGCGTTTCCACTTTCATGCCGACTTCGAACCTGCCGTCGGTGATGCATTGCTTGTCCAGGTCGGGAAGGTCCGGGTGGGCTTGCAGATACTGATCGATCTTTTCCTGGGTCGGCTTGATGAACGGCTTCATGAAACAGCCGCCGGCCACGGCCAGGACCAGCATGCAGGTAAGGACGCTAACCACGCTTTGTTTCATTCTCGAACTCCTCCTCGGTCGCGTAGATCTTGACCAGTTTGTTGAGTCCAACAACGTCGAGCACGTCTTTGACGTATTCGTTCGGCTCGATAATGACCAGCACGCCGTCGCGTTTTTTGAGCGTGTTGTGGCTGTAAATGAGCACGTTGAGCGCGCCGCTGTCGAGATAGGTGACCTGCGACAGGTTGAGCGCGATGTTGAGAATGTTCTTCTCAAGGAGCGTGTTGATATACGACTTGAGAATGATCGAGTCCTTGAGCCTGTCTATTTTTCCGACAACGTCGATGACATGAAACTTGTTCGATTCCCGGCCGCCGATTTCCATAGCCGTACCACCCTGATTTAAAAGACTTGAAACACAACGTAGTAATATAATCAAAATCACCGGGCCGCAAAAACAAATTCGCTAACATCCCTCGCATATGTATACCGCGTTCCGGCTTTTCTTCTTGCCCTCTTCCAGGGTGCATTCAAGGGATTTCATGAATTCCGCAGACGCGCTTTCCTTTGAGGATTGGCCCGCCGCGAGCGTTGCCGTCACTCCGGCCGAAAGGCCCTTGATGCGGCCGGTGCGTTCCCCGACGTTGGCGCGAAGGCGCTCGGCGAGTTCGCAGGCCTCCCGCCGGTTGGTGTTGGGGAGGATGATAAGAAACCGGTCGCCCGAATAGCGCGTGACGATGTCGACCGCCCGGACCGTCTTCTTGATGATCTTCACGATAAGCGTGAGCACTTCGTCGCCGGTCTTGAACGAAAAGTCAAGGTTGATTTTGTGGAAATGGTCGACGTCGAGCAACAGCGCCGACAGCGCATGCCGGTACCGTTTGGCGCGCATCATTTCCTCCTTGAGCTTTTCCAGGTGGTAGCCGGGCTCATACGCGCGGTTGATCCATTCCTCGCGGTTGACGCCGTTTCCGGGCAGGGCGGGGTCGGCAAGCGCCGGGTCGTCAAGCGTCGGGGTTCCTGCGGGACCGATGACGTCGAAGTAGTCGGCGGCGGCGACGCCGATGGTGACGGGGCGGCCGAGTTTCGCCTGCATGTCGGTCTTGTGCGAAAGGATCTTCTGCCAGCGGTCGCGCGCGTCACGGCCCTGGAAAGTCTTTCCTGTCAAGCGCTGCACAATGAACCTGAACGGGTCGCTCGGCGCGCCGGGGTTTTCGAGGAAGATGTTCTTCACCCGGTCGAAGGAAAGCGGGTCGTCCGCTTCGAGAGGTTCCTGGACGAAGCGCTTAAATCCTTCAAAGGGAAGTTCGGATTGATTTTCCATAATACGACGAAATAGCACCGCGTGGCACCGCCCGGGGCAGCACCCAATTCGGTTGTAGACAGACTTCCCGCGGTGAAAGGTCAGCAATAATATAAATTGGCCGCCGGGCAAGGTTGTAGTGTTGTGAGCCGAACGGTGGGGCGGCAGGCAAAAAAGTGGTCGCCGAAATCATTCAAAAGTTATTTTAGGGATTGACCGTCGGGCATCCGAGAGCGCGTTCCCGATTCTCACCCGAAAGCCGGAGGCATAGCATGAGCCTTTTTGAAATCAAGTGTCCCCTGTGCAAGGGGACCCTCTGGGTGGACCAGTCGACCGGCAGGGTGGTGGACCACAAGTCGGCTGACCAGAAGAAGACGGATTTTGATGATTTTGTCAAGCAGCAGAAGGAGAAGAGCTCGCAGTGGGAGGACAAGTTCAAGAAGGCGGCGGAGGACAAGGCGAAGCGCAAGGCCGAGATCGAGCAGAAGTTCAAGACGGCAAAGGAAAAACCCGAGGAGATCGAAGGCGAATACGAGTCGCCGTTCAAGTGGGATTAAGGGAAGTTTGAGCGTTGGACAGAATATCATGCCAGAATTCGCAGATGCCAACGTTTAAACAATAGAACACTCTAATGCACCAACGCTCGAACTCTCCACCACTCGAACGCACTAACGCTCAAACGCTCCAACACTTTTTATATATACACAAGGAGGTTTTCATGAAGAAGTTGATTGCTTTTACAACAGCGGCACTATTGGCAGCATCCCTCACCGCATCCGCCGCCGACGGCGCGGCAAACCCGCGCGTGAGGATCGAGACTACCAAGGGCACCATCGTCGTCGAGCTTTTCCCCAAGGCCGCCCCCAAGACCGTGGCGAATTTCCTCCAGTACGTCAAGGACGGATTTTACGACGGCACCATTTTCCACCGCGTCATCAAGAACTTCATGATCCAGGGCGGCGGCTTTACAAAGGACATGACCGAAAAGCCCACCAGGCCGCCGGTGGCCAACGAAGCGGACAACGGCCTCAAGAACGGCCTGGGCACCCTCGCCATGGCGCGCACGCCCGACCCCAATTCTGCGACCGCGCAGTTTTTTGTCAATGTCAAGGACAACGCGTTCCTCAATTTCCGGAGCAAGGACGCGGAAGGCTGGGGCTATTGCGTTTTCGGAAAAGTGGTGTCGGGCCTCAACGTGGTGACGGCTATCGAAAACGAGCCCACGGGAAATTCCGGCATGTACCAGGACGTGCCCGCAACGCCGGTCGTGATTACCAAGGTGTCGTTGGTTGAGGCCACGCCTCCTGCAAAGAAGGCCGCGCCTGCGGTAAGCGACACGTCGTCACAGAAAGCAAAGTAGTGGGATTACGGTATCGGCAACCGTGCAATGAAAGGATAGAAGCAATGGGAAAGCTCTTGACAATCGCTTTAGCGGCCCTGGTCTTCGCCGGATGCTCATCGGGCAAGAAACAGCAGGCTCAACCGTCTTCACCGCCGCAGGCGGCGTCCGTGCAGCAGACCGCTGCCGCGCCGGTGGCCGAATCGTCCAAAGCCGCAGCAAAGGTCTCCGACACGGTAACCACTTCCTCCGGCCTCAAGTACATTATCACCAAGCAGGGAAGCGGCGCCAAGCCCGCAGCGGGCCAGATGGCAAAAGTCAACTATACCGGAAAGCTCGAGGACGGCAGAGTGTTCGACAGTTCGATTCCTCGCGGCCAGCCGTTCGAATTCCCCGTCGGCATGGGGCGCGTGATCAAGGGATGGGACGAGGGTATCCTCATGATGTCGAAAGGCGAGAAGCGCACGCTCATTATTCCGCCGGGCCTTGGATACGGCCAGGACGGCATGGGCCCGATCCCGCCCAACGCCACCTTGATATTCGACGTGGAGTTGCTTGATTTTCAGGACAACGTCCAAAGATAGCACGGATGTTTTCTGATGATCGAGATGGGTGATTTGACCTGATTCCTTGCGATTGCAATTACGTGTACGAAAGACAGCGAAAAAGGAATGATAAATGCGCATAATCGTAAAGTGAAGCGCATAAATTCTTGTCATGTAAAGAAACAGGACTAATGAAACTCTTCCTTGCAATCATCACCGCCGCGGTGTGTCTTGGAGCATTGTCCGCTCACGCCGGAGAAGTCAAGATGTACCTCCGCATTCCCGGCGTTGCCGACTCCGTTCAGCCGGATTCCGAATCCGATTCGGCAATCAACGCCCAGGCGCTTAAGGCCGAAGTTCCGGCGGGACCGTCGCACGTCAACATGGCGCATGTCGAGGGAGGGTGTTTTGTCATGGGCAGCCCCGAAGGCGAGGGCGATGCCGACGAGCGGCCCCAGCACCAGGTGTGCCTTGACGGTTTTTACATTGACAGATACGAAGTGACGCAGGCCGAGTACGAGCGTGTGACGAAGAAAAACCCTTCGGCGTTCGCCAAGTGCCCGAACTGCCCGGTGGAATACGTCTCGTGGTATGAAGCAAGGGACTACTGCGACAAGCTGGGCAAGCGCCTGCCCACCGAAGCCGAATGGGAATTCGCAGCCCGCGGGGGCACCACCGCGCGATACTACTGGGGCGTGGTCATGGACACAGGATGCGTGTGGTACTCCGGCGATTCAAAGAGCAGGACCCATCCGGTGGGCCAGAAACGGCCCAACGCGCTAGGGCTGTACGACATGCTCGGCAACGTGCGCGAATGGTGCGCCGACAAGTTCTCGGACAACATGTACCGCACGGGCGCGGTGCGCAATCCTTTGTCAAGCACGGGACGGTTCCAGGTGGAGCGCGGCGGCTCGTGGATGGACGACGCAAAGAGGGTCAGGTGCGCGGCGCGCGGGAGCGATGAGCCGAAGACCAGGGACAGCATGATCGGGTTTAGGTGCGCAAGCAGCAATTAGTAGATAAATAAGAAGGAAAAGAGTTGGGCGTTTCCCTCGCTGCGCTCGGGTCGGCCCTCCTTCCGGTCTCGGCCTTCGGCCTCGGGCCGCCTGCCGCAAGGGCCCTGCGGGCCGCGGTCAGGCGACACCGTGCTCCAGCGCGGCCTTCAGTCCGGCCTAACGCGCGACAGAGGAAATCAATTCTGTCAAGATTTATTTCGCGCCAGCCTAAAGCTTTAGGCGATCCGTCGAAGTCTCTTAACTGTCAACCGCTAACCGTCAACTGTCAACTCTTGTTATTCCACAGCATCACCGCCGCCCTGATCGCCGCCAGCAGGCTCTTCTCCGACGCGATGCCTTTTCCCGCGATGTCAAACGCGGTGCCGTGGCCCACCGACGTGCGGATAATGGGAAGTCCCACCGTAATGTTGACGCCACGCTCAAAGTCGCGCGACTTGAGCGCCACAAACCCATGGTCGTGCAACATTGAGACCACGCCGTCGAATTCGCCCTTGAACGCGCGCGAAAATACCGTGTCGGGCGGATAGGGGCCCGATGCGTTGACGCCTTCCTTTTTAGCAAGCTCCACCGCGGGTGCAATGTGTCTTGTCTCCTCGTTGCCGAACAGCCCGTTCTCGCCCGCGTGGGGGTTGAGCCCGCCCACCGCGATCCGGGGCGCCTTTACGCCGAGGCGTTTGAGCGTTTCCTGCAGGAGGCGGATGTTCATAAGGACCCTGTCGCGCGTGACAAGCCCGATCGCGTCGCGCAGGCTCACGTGCGTGGTGACATGCGCGACGTAGACATTGTCAAGCACGAACACCATGGAGAAATCCCTGGTGCCGGTCTTATCGGCGAGGATTTCGGTGTGGCCCGGATAGTTGATACCGGCGAGGTGAAGCGCTTCCTTGCTGATGGGGTTTGTTACTATCCCCTCTGTTTGTTTGTCAAGGCACAGTTCGACTCCCTTGGTCACATAGGTGAATGACGCTTTTCCGCACGAAGGCTGCGGTTTTCCCATCGTGAAGTCCTTGCAGGCGATCTGCTTCATGTCAAGCACGTTGATGCTGCCGCGTCGGAAGTCCTGGCCTGACGACATAGTATGGAACTTATCCGTTCGTTTGAGTTGGATCGAAGCCTGCTCAAGGACGCAGAGGTCGCCGATGATGAAAACATCGCACCCGGCGGGAAAATCGGGAGAGGAAAGCGCCTTGAGGGCGATTTCCGGGCCGATGCCGGCCGGGTCGCCCATGGTGAGGGCGAAACAAGGATTTAATGTGCTGGCGCTGTTTGTCATATCAGTTCTCTCTGCAATTCGATGTGGCCTGAGTTTCAAACTGGTTTTGTCCGGAAAAATGCAGCGAAGTGCTTTATTTACATTTTCAGGATTGTTTTTTTGCCCAAAAGTCCCTGGAAAATCTTGCGAACGCAGTATGAATAAACTGGCTGAAGAGGACGCTGTCAGTCCAATCGGCATCTTTTCCTACCACGAGACTTTTCTTGAATGTAACGCCGGCTCCTGTGGATTTTGGAAACAACGAAAGAGAGAAAGTGCTGTTCTTCCGGGAAATTTCGAATTCCGCGAATTGTTTTGCGCAAGAGGAAATGCTGTCTTCCGCATCCTTTTCGAAAATGAGGACGCGTTTTCCGGTCATCGATTCAAGATAATACGCTATTTCGTTCGAGAAATCATGCATCTCCTCATGCGTCGGCTCATACCCAATGGTTTCGGACGTGAACTGAGGCATTCTCATATACACATTTGCTTCACAATCTGCATTCGGAGATGAAAGAGCAAGTTCCTCAATGGTTCCGGATGAAACGGATTGGCCTCGATCCTTTGCCTTTTTGAAAGAGTCTTGGAAAGAGTTGATCACCGACCTCAGAGACGTCGTGAAAGGTTTGTAGTTGCCCCACCAACTGGTTCCCGTGTCGCAGCCAGAGACGGTAAAACAAGGCCGGGAATACCCGTTCGCAGTATCAAAAACCGCGAGCATCGCGTTTGTTGTTCCCTGACGATAACCGACGCTGTAATAGGTCAGGAAGAATTGCCTGATCATGAAAACGGCAACAACGGCGCGTTTCGCTTTCGCCGAATCCACTGATGCCGTGCTGCATTCCGCAATGCACGGAACCCCTTTTGCAAGCCGCCCGATCCTGCGCGCAATGAAGTCCTCGTTCTCCGCCTTTTCCTCCGGGGAAAGCACAAAGCCAAGCTTGCGTTCAGTGAGATCCGGAATAAAAACAACAACGTCGCGTTTTGGTTTCCCGGCGGTTGCAGCGGTGGCAAGAAATATGAGAAACAGCAGCGCCAACCAGTTCTTCATATGGCCTCTTGGAGTATAGGTGGAAAATATTTGCTGAATCCCACAGCGAGCGCATTCCTCCAAGCTTGCTTCGGGGTTCTTCAATTCAACGGCGAACTGCCCATGGAGTAGATGGCTGGGCAGACTCTTCATGGCAACGGCGAGAGAGGAATTCCGCCATGGGAAGATTCGTCCACCGTCGGCCTCCTTTCCAAAGGCGCATCAATAAAATAATCGCGGGCAGGGGAGATTGGGGTGTGCAACAACAATCCCCGCTTTCCGCAGTGTGCAGCGCAAATTACATTGGTATCGCCATGCCATCCACAGCCTTTTTCAGATTTTACGAGGAGCTCAATGATTTCCTGCCGCCGCACAGGCGTGGAAAGCGGTTTGAGTACCGGTTCGACGGAAACCCCTCGGTAAAGGACGCCGTGGAGGCGCTGGGCGTACCGCACACCGAAATCGACCTGATTGTGGTGAGCGGCGCGTCCGTCGGGTTCGACCACCGGCTCGAAAACGGCGATGCAGCAGCGGTGTATCCGTTGTTCGAATCGCTCGACATATCTCCTGTTGTAAAGCTGCGGCCGGCGCTGCTACGAAAACCTTCATTCATCTGCGACGTGCACCTGGGCGCGCTTGCGCGCCTGCTGCGCCTTGCGGGATTCGACACCCTGTACAAGAACGATTACGCCGATGAGGAAATCGTGGAGGCCGCCGTTTCGCACCAGCGGTGTGTTCTCACCCGCGACAGGGGAATTCTCAAGCGTAAAGCAGTCACCCGCGGGTACTGCGTGCGCAGCACGCGGCCGCGCGAGCAGGCCCGCGAGGTGGTGCGGCGGTTCGACCTCGGTCCTGCCATGATGCCGTTTTCGCGGTGCATGCTATGCAACGGCGCCATGGAACGCGCGTCCGCGGAATCGGTTCTTGCGCTGGTGCCGCCGAAGACCAAGGAATGCTATCGTGAATTCCACCGATGTGCGTCATGCGGCAAGGTGTACTGGCAGGGGAGTCATTTTGGAAAATTGAAGAGTATTGTTGATGACCTGACAAAGGACCATCCTCCCGGCGATTAGTCTCGGCAGAAGGATCAATCAAGGAGGGTATTGCCTTCCGTCAATCACCGCTGATGCAGCCCATCACTCGGCAGCTTCCATCACACGGTCCCAATCGTAAACACCGGCTATCCTGCCTCCGGGCTTTACGACAAGAAAATCATCAGGGTACCAGTTACCCGATATAAGATTGCGTATGAGTACGAGGCCGCCGTCAAGCAGAACAAACTCCCTGTTCTCATCGGCTGCTGTTTTTCTGCACATTTCGATGCATTCCCGGCTTTCGGTGGGCTTGATGTTGACATACACCAGCCGGCCTGTATCGGGTCCGGCCATCGCCTTCGCGAGATCGTCCGCGTTTTCTTCTCCGTAAAGGTTTGCCAGAAGGCTGCGCCGCTTGTCCGCGGAAAGCATCCATGAGTGATTGACATGGCCGTCGCTGCTGCGCTCGAGGTGACCGCGCGAGCAGAACGACTGGCTCGGGCACGCCCCAAAATGCTTCCTAAAAAGCCTCTTCGAACCGAGGAGAATGGTGCAGCAGTCGTGTGCCCGGGGGATAACGAGCGGCACTGATCCGGCCACAAGCCCCACGGTTGCGTTTCCGCACAGGCCGTAGCACAGCAGGATCGCGTCGTATTCGCGGCCAGATGCTTCCGCGTTGTCAATCGCGGCCTGCAGCGACTGTCTCAAAGCGTCGGGGCTGTCGTGCGAATCAATTGCGGTGAACTCGACATCGACGGTATGTTGTTCTTCCGCCATGCAGAGACCGATTTCGCGGGTGAAGACCTCGCAGGCAAGGAGCTTGAGGCGCATAGGAATCTCCCTTTTCCTACAGCGCTTCCACCTCGATCGTCTGCGTCCTGTCCGGCCCCACCGACACCAGCAGCAGCGGAATGTTGTAGCAGAGCGATTGCAGCTTCTTGACGTACGCAAGTGCCTTGTCAGGCAGGTCCGCGAGTTTTCTGCATTTCGACAGGTCTGTTTTCCATCCCGGCATGGTTTCGTACGCAGGCACGGCTTCCTGGACGGCTTCCGGAGAGGTGGGAAACAGCTCGACCCTTTTTCCGTTCACCTGGTAATGCGTGCAGATTTGTATTTCGTCAAGGCCGCTCAGAACGTCGAGCTTGGTGAGCGCCAGCCGGGTGAGGCCGTTTAGCTGCGCGGAACGCCGCAACAGCACGCTGTCGAACCAGCCGCAGCGCCGCGGCCGTCCTGTTGTCGCGCCGAATTCGCCGCCCATGGTCCGGATGCGCTCGCCGAGGTCGCCCGGAATCTCGGTGGGGAATGGCCCGTTTCCCACGCGCGTGGTGTAGGCCTTTACGATACCGATCACGTGGTTGACAAGCGATGGGCCGACGCCAGCGCCTGTGCATGCCGCGCCGGCGACCGTGTTCGACGACGTGACGAACGGGTAGGTGCCGTGGTCGATGTCGAGAAACGTTCCCTGCGCGCCTTCGAACAGCAGGCTCTTGCCGCTCTGCACCGCTTTGTAAAGCAGATCGCCGGTGTCTGCGATAAACGGGAGCATCCGTTTCCTGAACCCGCGGTAGGTTTCCGTAATCTGATCGAGGTCCAGGGTAAAAGGCTGTTTGTACAGTGAGAGGAGTTGCTTCTTGCTCTCAAAATTTCTTGCAAGCTTTGCCGCAAATGAGTCCCCGTCGACAAGGTCGCCCACCCGCAGCCCGGTGCGCATCGCCTTGTCCGCGTATGCGGGCCCGATGCCGCGGCCGGTGGTGCCGATCTTCTGCGAGCCCATTGCCGATTCGCTGGCGCTGTCCTGGAGCTTGTGATAGGGCATCACGAGGTGAGCGAGGTCGGATACCCAGAGCCTTCCCTCCGCCTGTATATTCTTGGCAAGTAACTCGTCGATTTCCCTCAGGAACTGCTCGATGTCGAACACCACGCCGTTGGACACCACGCAGGTCTTGCCCGGGTACATGATGCCGGACGGGACCATGTGGAAAATGAACTTCTTGCCGCCGGCAATCACGGTATGTCCCGCGTTTGCCCCTCCGTGAAAGCGTATCACGATGTCGCTCTGCTTGGCAAGGTAGTCGATGACTTTCGCCTTGCCCTCGTCGCCCCACTGCGTGCCAACAACGATTGAATTCGGCATGATAAAACTCCCCCCAAAAAACAAAATACCGCTTTGGAAATGAAGCGGCATATGTTCATTCGCCACAATGTGTCGCCAGAAAAGAATCGTTTATAAATTACTAATTGTAAAATCAATAGTCAATGGTACGACGATCACTAATATTAATCCAGTTTTTGGTGGGGGCACCGCTTCGCGTTTCCCCCTCGCTGCGGCCTCCTCGGCCTGCGGCCTGCGGTGTCCTCCGCTACCCCCTCCAGCAAAGGGGCGCGCCTGGTGCGCTCGACTTGCGCTCGCGCGGCGTCGCCCCTTCGCAACGCAACCTCATTGGAATGCCGCTTCGCGGCGATGAAAACAAACCAAGGCGGGAAGCGAGAAACCAGTCTTGTATTGTGCACAAAGGAAGTGCTTCCAAGTTTCAGCCTTCTTGGCAACTGCTCTTCGTGGGTGCCCCCCAACAGAAGCAACTTTCTTGCAAATCAACTTACTTGGGGGCCACCCAGGAGAGGGGAGTGCCGAGGACCGTAGGGCCGAGGCCGGGGAAGACGACCCTTGGAAGTACCCGACGGGGTATACTTCTCCCCCGAATATTGCTGGAATTTGACTTTTACTAGTTTATAAAATTCCCGGCATAGGTTATTTTCCGAAGTCTTATCCCTGTAGCGCAGAAAAACCCGGGAAAACTGTGACGACAAACCTCTTGAACCCCCTCATCGTCCAGAGCAACAGCACGCTTCTCCTCGAAGTGAACAGCCCGCTCTTTGCTGACGCGAGAGACGCCGTCACCCTGTTCGCGCACCTGGAAAAAAGTCCGGAGCACATTCATTCCTATGCCATCACGCCGCTGTCGCTGTGGAATGCCGCGGCACTGGGCATGACGCCCGCGGACGTGGTGGCGAGCCTAGAGAAATTCTCAAAGTACGACCTTCCGAAAAACGTCCCTGAAGGGATAGCCGAACTCATGGGAAGGTTCGGCAAACTCGTGCTCGAGAATCTCGAGGCAGGGCTTGCGCTGCGCTGCACCGATACCGGCATGCTCCATCACCTCAGCCGCAACGCCAGACTTGCAGGCCTGCTGGGCGAGCGCATCGACGAGAACCGCTTCCTCGTGCCGGAGCAGAACCGCGGGGTGATCAAACAGGTTCTCATTTCTCTGGGGTTTCCGGTTCACGACATGGCAGGGTATGTGGACGGCGACCCGTTCCCCCTCGCCCTCAGGAAGGAATGTTTGAGCGGGGCACAGTTTACAATAAGGGAATACCAGGTTCAGGCCTCCGAGAGCTACGTGGGCAATCCCCAGATGCCGGGTGGCAGCGGGGTGGTGGTGCTGCCGTGCGGCGCAGGCAAGACCATTGTTGGTATGTATGTGATGTCGCTTCTGCGCCGAAGAACGCTCATTCTTGTTACGAGCGTGACCGCGGCTCGCCAGTGGAAACGCGAGCTTCTTGACAAAACAGATATCCCCGCGGAGGCGATCGGCGAGTACTCGGGCGAATCCAAGGACATCAGGCCGGTCACGCTGGCCACCTATCAGATCCTTACCTACCGCAAAAAGAAAACCGACCCCTTTGTCCACTACGGCATTTTCAATTCGCAGAACTGGGGGCTCATCATCTACGACGAGGTGCACCTGCTTCCGGCGCCGGTGTTCAAGTTTACGGCCGAGATCCAGGCGCGGCGCAGGCTCGGGCTCACCGCGACGCTCATTCGCGAGGACGGTCACGAAAACGACGTGTTTACGCTTATCGGTCCCAAAAAATTCGACGTGCCATGGAAAGACCTTGAGCGCCAGGGATGGATTGCCACGGCGCGGTGCGTGGAGATCCGCGTGGACCTGCCCCATGATGACAAGCTCAGGTACTTCGGCATGAGCCCCCGCGAGCAGATCCGCCTCGCCTATGAGAACGCCCGCAAGATCCCTGTTGCCAAGGAGCTTCTGCAGAGACACAAGGACGACCAGGTGCTCATCATGGGCCAGTATCTTTCACAGCTCCACGAATTTGCGGCGCAGTTTTCCGTGCCCGTCATCACGGGCGCAACGCCCAACGACCGGCGCGACGAACTGTACGCAAAGTTCCGCACCGGCGAGATACGCGTCCTGATCCTTTCCCGAGTGGGAAATTTCGCCGTGGACCTGCCCGACGCGAACGTGGCCATCCAGATTTCCGGTTCGTTCGGCTCACGGCAGGAGGAGGCCCAGCGCCTGGGCCGCATCCTCAGGCCCAAGAAACAGGGGGAGCAGGCCGTGTTCTACTCAATTGTCACGCGCGAAAGCAGGGAGCTCGATTTTGCCATGAACCGGCAGCTGTTTCTCACCGAACAGGGGTATTCCTATGAGATTGAGTACCGGGAATTTGATTGAGATTTCGGACTTCTGATCGCGGATTGACAGCGCGGGGATTATTGACAAATTGCATCGTCCGGCAGCCCAGTCACCGGACACCATCGTTTCTTGATTTCCCGCCGCGAGTAGTATATCTTTCCTGTGAATAACATAGTCGGCTTTTTCCCAAAGGAGACATGGCATGAATATTAGAAAATGCGCGCTTGCCCTTTTCGTGGTTCTGATGACGTGCGCTCCGAATCAGGTAAAACCGCTTCTTCTGACCATTCTGCAGCCGCGCGACGGCGATACCGTTCACACGGACGCCGTCCCCATTGAAGGTCTTACCACGGTAGGGGCCATTGTGCATGTCTCAGAGACCGAAGCCGACACCGGTATTCTTTTCGCGGTTGACGATACTGGTCATTTCGCGGGACATATTCCGATTCCGGCAGACACAACCTATGCTTATTCTGCGATTTTCAAGGTGAGGATGGGCGCGCTGGGTATTGAGGAAAGCAGAACGGTGTACTACAGACCCTGACTAAAGATTGAATCCCACAGCGAGCGCATTCCTCGAAGCTTGCTTCGGGGTTAGCGAGCGACTATAAGTATATTTATTTCCATAGGGATGGAAGATTCCTTGCAGCTTGGCGCGGGGTTCTTCAATGCCACAGCCCGCGCAATCCACGCCACTTGGGGCGGGGTTCTTCAAAAGGGCGATTCCCGGCGTCCCTTCAATCCATCCAATAATTGACTTCGTTTTCCGCCAAACCTATTTTATAGCGCCTTGCGATGACCTCCGGTGGGGCGAGCCCGTAAATCCGGGGATAACGCTGTCTTAAGTTTTTTCGTTTTGCCCCCTGCAAATATGCGGTCGACTCACAAAGGCAAAAGCCGGGCCTTTGTCCAACAATTTTCCAGACCAGAGAACCTACTATGTCATCTACGTCTCTCAAGTATGCCGATGCGGGCGTCAACATTCCCGTGTGGAATGCCGCGCGAAAGCGCATCGGAAAGCTTGTCGAATCAACGTTCAACAAGAATGTGGTGGGCAAATTCGGCCACTTCGGCGGAATGTTTTCCATCGCGTCGCTCAGGAGCTACAAACGGCCCATTCTTGTCTCCTCGGTCGACGGGGTGGGCACCAAGCTCAAGATCGCGGCCGAGACCGGCATTCACCACACCGTGGGCATGGACATTGTCAACCACTGCATCAACGATATCCTCGTACTCGGCGCAAAGCCGCTGTACTTTCTCGACTACATCGCCACGGGCAAACTGGAGCCTGACGTGTTTGTCAAGGTGCTTACCGGCCTCATCAAAGCCTGCAGGGCCGCAGACTGCGTGCTCATCGGCGGGGAAACTGCCGAAATGCCGGGCATGTATCAGGTGGGCGATTACGACATCGCGGGAACCATCGTGGGCGTTGTCGACGAAAAGGACGTCATTGACGGGAGCGAAATAAGGAGAGGCGATGTCCTTATCGGGCTGACCTCCAACGGCCTGCACACCAACGGCTATAGCCTCGCGCGGAAGATCGTCAAGGATGTCGCGAAGAAGTCATATTTCGACATGTTCCCGGAAACTGGCCGCACGTTCGGCGAAGAGCTCCTGCGGCCGCACCGTCCGTACAGCCCCGTCCTTTCGCTTATGAAGCGCGGCCTCATTCGCGGGTGCGCGCACATCACGGGAGGCGGATTCACCGACAACGTCGACCGCATTCTTCCGCCGACATGCAATGCAGCAATCGATTGCAGGACATGGACGCCCGACGCGATTTTCACGTGGATGCAGAAACAGGGCGGCGTGGAAAATCACGAAATGTATCGAACCTTTAATATGGGAATCGGCATGGTGCTTGCGGTCAAACCTTCGGATGCAGACAGGGTTCTGCGTGCAAAGGAAATTTCAAAATTCGAGCCCCGCGTGGTCGGCACTGTAGTAGCGGGAAATGGAAAAGTGAAGCTCACGTTTTGAGGTTGCAAGTTAAGAGTTGGAAGTTGAAAGCAGAAAGCCACAAGACGAGGATGGCGGATCGGAATAATGGGATCCTCTGCTGCTCCAACTTTGAACATTCAACTTTCAACTTTTAACTTCCTTGCAGGAAATCATGAAGCCCAGGCTTTTTTTATACAACACCGCCTCTCGCAGCAAAGAGGAGTTCGTGCCGCTGCACGACCCTGTATGCATGTACTGCTGCGGCCCCACGGTGTACAACTACGCGCACATCGGCAACCTCCGCACCTATGTGTTTGAGGATGTGCTCAAGCGGCTGCTTCTGGCGCTCGGTTACAAGGTGAAGCATGTTGTCAACATCACCGACGTGGGGCACCTCACCTCGGACGCCGATTCGGGCGAAGACAAGATGGAAAAAGGCGCCCACCGCGAGGGGAAAACCGTTTGGGAGATCGCCGATCACTACACAAGAGTTTTCAAGCAGAACATCAAAGACCTCAACATCCTCGATCCCGATCTCTGGCCCAGGGCAACCGACCATATCGCCCAGATGATGGCAATGGTAAAGGCGCTTGAACAGAAGGGCTTTACCTACAAGACGAGCGATGGCATCTATTTCGACACGATGAAGTTTCCGCAGTATGCGGCATTCGCGCGCATCGACATCGAGAACCTTGAGGCGGGCAGCCGTGTTGACATGGGAGAGAAGAAAAACACCACGGATTTTGCGCTGTGGAAGTTTTCACCCAAGGACAAGAAGCGGCAGATGGAGTGGGACAGCCCGTGGGGAAAAGGGTTCCCGGGCTGGCACATCGAGTGCAGCGCCATGTCGCTTGCCTATTGTCCGCAGCCGCTCGACATCCACTGCGGCGGCATGGACCACGTGCGCGTGCACCACACCAACGAAATCGCCCAGGCCGAAGCCGCGACAGGCAAACCGTTCGTACGGTACTGGCTGCACGGCGAATTCCTGGTGCTCGACAAAGGCAAGATGGCCAAGTCGTCCGGCGATTTTTTGACATTGGACTCTGTCAAGGAAGCCGGGATGCCGCCCCTTGCGTACCGGATGTTCTGCTATTCGGCGCATTACCGCAGTCCCCTCATGTTTTCGTGGGACGGGCTCAAGGCCGCCGGACATGGCCTGGCGAACCTGAAAAAACTGATTTTTTCCGAAACCGTGAAGCCTTCGTCGGTCGATGCCGTGTCCCGCGAGGCGGTAGACCGGATTCTTGCGCCCTTCTATGATGCCTTATGCGACGACATGAACATACCGGTCGCCTGCGCGCACTTGTGGACGCTGCTGAAAGACTCTGCCGTCGGCGCCGCAGAGAAATACTGCGCGGTCGAGCGCGCCGATGCCGTGCTCGGCCTCGATCTGCTCAAGGACGACCATGTGCAGGAGGCCGTTTCCGAAATCGAAAAGAACGGCATGCGGCTGAGGATCGTTTCGCATACGGCGCCGCAGGAGTCGCTCGTGGACCAGATCGCTTCGCTCATGGCGCGGCGCATGGAGGCCAGGAAGAACAAGGCCTTTGACAAAGCGGATTCCATACGGAAGGAATTGTCGGGCATGGGCGTGGCAATAAAAGACCTGCCGGGCGGCGTTGCGGAATGCCGGATCGGTGCTCACTCATAAAAGTCTCGAAACAGGAGCTCAACCATGACGAATGCAAAAGTAAATTCCCTGGCCGATGAACTCAGGAAAATGGTGGTCGGCAGCGACATCGAAGAGCAGATGCTCAAACGCCGGGAGATCTTTCTCTGGGGCGACATCAATGACGAGTCTGCGGCGTCGGTGGTCCAGAAGATCATCTATTTCGACGGCCATGGCAACGAGGACATCACGCTGTTCATCAACAGCCCGGGCGGCATGATAAGCTCCGGGCTCGCCATTTACGACGTCATGCAGTATGCCAAATCGGATATCAGGACGGTGTGCATGGGCCTGGCGGCGAGCATGGGCGCGGTGGTGCTGTGCGCAGGCGCAAAAGGAAAGCGCCAGAGCTGGGAAAATGCCAGGATCATGATCCATCAGCCGCTCATCGCGGGCAATTTCTTCGGTCCTGCCTCGGAGATCAATATCCAGGCCGAGGAGATGCTCAAGGTGCGCGACCGGCTCAACCGGATCCTTGCCGACCACTCGGGTCAGCCGCTCAAAAAGATCGAAGAAGACACCGACAGGGACTACTTTATGTCGTCCGAAGAGGCGGTCAAATACGGCCTTGTCGACACGATTGTAAAAAAACTATAATCCTTTGACTTTAATTATCAACATATAGTATATTTTCAAAACTTTTTTGCGCCAAAACGCCGATGTAGCTCAGCTGATAGAGCATCCGACTTGTAATCGGATGGTCGGGGGTTTGAGTCCCTCCATCGGCTCCATTCGAGAGCGATATTACGATTTAGCAAGATAGTGGGTAGGTGCCCGAGTGGTTAAAGGGGATGGACTGTAAATCCATTGGCTGACGCCTGCGGTGGTTCGAAACCATCCCTACCCAATTTCCTCAAGCGGGCATAGCTCAATTGGTAGAGCTCCACCCTTCCAAGGTGGCTGTTGTGAGTTCGAGTCTCATTGCCCGCTCTTGGAATTTGTCGCCCATGTAGCTCAGTTGGTAGAGCGCATCCTTGGTAAGGATGAGGTCCACCGGTTCGATCCCGGTCGTGGGCTTTTCGGAAACGAACGAGTCTGGATAAAACCAACAACCTGTTCTTTTCACAATATCAAGGGGAGTCTCATGGCAAAGGAAAAGTTTTCACGCACAAAGCCGCACGTGAACGTCGGGACCATCGGCCACGTGGACCATGGCAAAACCACATTGACGGCCGCGATTACGCGCGTGATGTCCGCCAAGGGCCTGGCGAAGTACGTTTCGTACGACGAAGTTGCCAAGGCGTCGGAATCCCAGGGACGCCGCGACGAAACAAAAATCCTCACCATTGCGACGTCGCATGTGGAGTACGAGACGGAGAACCGCCACTACGCTCATGTCGACTGCCCCGGCCACGCAGACTATGTGAAGAACATGATCACGGGCGCGGCCCAGATGGACGGTGCCATCCTCGTGGTGAGTGCGGCCGACGGCCCCATGCCCCAGACGCGCGAGCACATTCTCCTTGCGCGCCAGGTGGGAGTTCCCTATATCGTCGTGTTCCTCAACAAGGTCGACGTGGTTGACGATCCGGAACTTCTCGAGCTCGTTGAGCTCGAAGTTCGCGAACTCCTCACCAAGTACGAATTCCCGGGCGACACTATTCCCATCATCCGCGGAAGCGCCATGGCCGCGCTTCAGAATCCCGACGATGCAACAAAGACCAAGTGCATTCTCGACCTCCTGGAGGCCGTCGACAAATATATTCCGACGCCGAAGCGCGAGACCGACAAGCCCTTTCTCATGCCCATCGAGGACGTGTTCTCCATCACCGGCCGCGGTACCGTTGGTACGGGCAGGGTGGAACGCGGCACCGTGAAGGTCGGGGACGAAGTGGAAATCGTGGGAATCAAAGACACGCGCAAAGTGGTCGTGACGGGCGTGGAAATGTTCCGCAAGCTGCTGGACCGCGCCGAAGCCGGCGACAACATCGGTTGCCTGCTGCGCGGCGTGGAAAAGGACGATATCGTGCGCGGCATGGTGCTCGCAAAGCCGGGCTCGATTACGCCGCACAAGAAGTTCAAGGCGCAGGTGTACGTTCTTTCCAAGGAGGAAGGCGGACGCCACACCCCGTTCTTCACCGGGTATCGGCCGCAGTTCTATTTCCGCACCACCGACGTGACCGG
>DATFYJ010000363.1:0-5008 GCA_035315105.1 Chitinivibrionales bacterium | reverse complement strand
CGCGACCGGCAGGCACAAGGGCAGCGGCACAATCCTTGTGATGGATGACGAAGAAGTAGTACGGGACGCGCTTCGGCAGATGCTTGAATCGATGGGATACACGGTGGTGTGCAAAAATGACGGCGAAGCGGCGCTTGATTTCTACGTGAGCGAAACAAAGGCCGATCAGAAATTCGCCACAATGATCTTTGACCTTACCGTTGCGGGCGGCATGGGCGGCATTGAAGCAATCAAGAAAATCCGGAATTTGAACAAAAAGATCCCCATCTTTGTTGCGAGCGGGTACACCGATGATCCGGTGATGAAAAATCCCGCTGACTACGGGTTTACCGCAAGCATTTCCAAACCGTTCACCATGGCGGAGCTTTCGGAAATGCTGAACAAGAATATGAAGCACTGAGCAATCAACCGCTTGCACGGTCCGGCGCAAAAGCTATTTTTTCGCACGCTCTTTCTCATTCTTTGACTCAATGCTGCATACGACAACATATCGGTTTGTTGCAATCCGCAATCATCAATCCGCATTCCGCAATCAAAACGGGGCCAGGCCCTGCGCAACGACAGTCTGTGAACCCCGCCAGGCCCGGAAGGGAGCAACGGTAAACGGATACTGAGTGTGCCGCAGGTAAACTTGGCCCCGCTATTACAAATAGATTGATGATTGCGGATTTCGGATTGCGGATTGAAGACGGTATTCTTAATAATCGACATGATTGGGAATTCACAATTATGACCCCTGAAGCGATGAAGAAACGAACCAAGGCGTTCGGGCTGGACATCATCCGGCTGGTTGCAAGCCTTCCTGCTTCCACCGTGGCAAAACGGCTGGGCGACCAGCTTCTTCGCAGTGCCACCTCGGTCGGCGCAAACTATCGCGCGGCATGCCGGGCAAAATCCAGGGCCGATTTTGTCGCCAAAATGGGAATCGTTGAAGAGGAGGCTGATGAATCCCTCTATTGGCTGGAACTGCTTGACGATCTTGCCATTGCAGATCCTGGAAAAACGGCTCCGCTGCTGGCAGAGGCTAGCCAGCTTGTCGCAATCGTCGTGGCATCAATTAATACCGCAAGGCCTGCCAGAAAAAACGTATTTTGAAGTCAGATTATTCGCTCTTCTGAAAACGGTCATTCAATAAAATAGGATCAGGAAATGAGCGATCGGTCGTATTTCAATCCGCAATCCGCAATCCGCAATCCGCAATTTCTATGTCATATCTAGTGTTTGCCCGCAAGTGGCGTCCCCAGAGCTTCGACGACGTGGTGGGCCAGGAGCACATCACGCAGACGCTTATCAAGGCCATCGAGAAGAACCGCGTGGCGCATGCCTATATTTTTACGGGCACGCGCGGCGTGGGCAAGACCACCACGGCCCGCATCCTGGCGCGCGCGCTCAACTGCGACAAGGGCCCCACGCCCAAACCCTGCGGGGAATGCGAACCGTGCAAGAACATCATCAACGGGTCCAGCTTCGACGTGCTGGAAATAGACGGCGCGTCCAACAACTCGGTGGATGACATCCGCGAGATCCGCGAGAACGTCCGGTATTCGTCGATGGGCGGCAAGCACCGCATTTATGTTATTGACGAAGTGCACATGCTGTCCAAGTCGGCGTTCAACGCCCTGCTCAAGACGCTCGAAGAGCCGCCCGAGAACGTGATCTTCATCTTCGCCACCACCGAGCCCCAGAAAATACCGGCCACCATCCATTCGCGCTGCCAGCGCTTCGATTTCAGGCGGATATCGGCCGAGCAGATCACGGCGCGGCTCGCACACATCTGCACGTCCGAGAACATCGCGTTCGACAGGGCAGCGCTCTCGATTGTCGCGCGCAAGGCCGAAGGCAGCATGCGCGACGCTTTAAGCCTGCTCGACCAGGTGTATTCGTATTCGCATGAGTCAATAAACGAGGACGCGGTCCGCACCGTGCTCGGCATCATCGACACCGAGCTGTACGACGCCATCATGAAGGCCGTTGCGGAAAAGAACCCCCAGCCCGCCGTCGCCGCCGTGGAAGACCTGCTGTCGCGCGGGTTCGACCTGCGCGAGTTCGTGATGGGGCTCGAAGACCATCTGCGGACGCTCTTGTTCTGCCGCCTGCCCGGCGTGATGAACAACCCGCGAATCGACCTTCCCGCCGACACGGCCGGCGCATTTGCAAAGCGCGCCTCGGCGTTTTCCGAGGAAACGCTGCTGCGCATGGCCGAGCTCGTGCGCAAAACCGAGCGCGACCTGCGGTTCTCCGACTTCCCGCGGTTCCTGGTCGAGCTTCTGCTCCTCAAACTTGTCCACCTCGACGACACGGTTGCGCTGTCAACGCTCCTGGAATCGCTCGGCGGCGCGCCCAGGTCGGCGTCGCTCCCCGCGGCTCCCGCGGTTGCAGCGCCGGGCACCATGGCGCCGGATAAAAAAAAAATTCCACAGCCCGGCCTGACCCTGGCCGAGCCGGTGCTTGAGGCCGACGCGGCGCCCGACAGCGGCGAGGCAAACATTGACATGGGTGAAGAGACGGTCTCCCCTGCCGCGCCGCCGGCCGTAGAAAATCTGCAGCAGCGGTGGCCGCGGTTCATGGAACAATTGGTACACGACTGGCCCGCGTTCGGCTTTCACCTGTCGGTCGCGTATATTGTTTCGGCGACCGCAAATTCCCTAGAGCTGCGGTTCCCCGCGGCGTGCCGTTTCCAGTTCGGCGAGGTGACAAAGAAGAAGAACCGCGACGAGATTCAAAAGAAGCTGACCGAGTTCGCGAAGGCCGACGTCGCCCTGCATATCACCATCGAGCCGGCCGATACACCGGCTGCGCAGACCCCGCCGGCGCCTTCGGCGGCGGGAACGTCGCTTTCGATAAAGGACGAAATCGGCCGCGAGCCCATCATAGGAACGGTGCTTGACATTTTCGACGGAACGGTGCTGTAGCCTGACGTATGAATAAAAATCACCGCAAAGACGCAAAGAACGCGAAGGGAAAAGGTGGGGTTCTCTGGTACCCGGTTTCGTGAAAAATATTCTTTGTGACCTTTGCGCCTTTGCGGTGAACTTTTTTCCGAATAATCCGAAATAGAGCCGTGACTTATTAGCAAAGGAGAATACCGATGCCGAAGGGCCTCAACAAACTTCTCAAACAGACGCAGCGGCTTCAGTCGCAGATGGTAAAGGCGCAGGAGGAGCTGGCCAAACAGACCTTCGAAGGCACCGCCGGCGGCGGAATGGTGAAAGTGACCATGAGCGGCGGCGGCGACTGCGCAGGGATTTCCATCAACCCCGAGGTGGTGGACCCCGACGACGTCGAGATGCTCGAAGACCTCATTGTCGCCGCGTTCAAGAACGCGCAGGAAAAGGTGAAGGAACATTCGGACGCCGCGCTCGGCAGCCTCACCCAAGGAATGGATCTGGGAGCGCTGGGGATAGGGCCATAATAAAGAATCATTGTTGACAGTTGACGGTTGACAGCAAGACAAACGAATCATGATTTCACTTGCATTGCTTTGCTTGACTCGACTTTTTCTTTGCGCCTTTGCGGTGAGTATTCTTTTGCACTGTTAGGATGCAGCCTATGATCGAACCGCTCGACAGCCTGGTCAACGCGCTCTGCCGGCTGCCCACCATCGGCAGGAAGACGGCGCTGCGGCTCGCGCTGTATCTCTTGGAGCGGCCCCAGGCCGAGCTCGACACCCTGTCGCAGTGCATCGCCGGCATCAAGTCGAAGATCACCATATGTAAACGGTGCTTCAACTACGGCACCGCAGAGATGTGCGAGGTGTGCTCGTCAACCTCGCGCGATTCGTCGGTGATCTGCGTGGTGGAAAAGCCGCAGGACGTGCTCGTGTTCGAAAAGTCTGGGATCTTCCGCGGGCTGTACCATGTGCTCGGCGGCGTGCTCTCGCCCATCAACGGCATCACCGCCGACAAGCTGCACCTTTCGGAGCTGAAGGCGCGGCTCGCCGCGGGCGGCGTGAAGGAGCTTATCCTCGGGCTCGGGGCCAGCGCAGAGGCCGAGACCACGTGCCTGTACCTTGCCCGCTTTTTTGCCGGCATGCACCTCAAGATCACGTTGCTCGCGCGCGGCGTTCCCGCGGGAACCGAGCTGGAATACATAGACCAGATGACGCTCAATCAGGCGCTCCATGAGAGGGTGGAGATAAGTTACAGTGAAAAGAATGAATAAGTAGGATAAGCTGTTGGGGGAAGTTTCCCCCTCGCTCCGGCCCTACGGTCCTGCGCTGCCCCCTCCTGGGTAGCCGCCTTGACAAAGTAGATGCCAGACCATGCACTGTTGTGGCGGCACCCACGGAGAGCAGTTGAAAAGTTGAATTGTTGAAAAGTGGAGGAGTTGAGTAGTTGAGGAGTTGAGAAGAAAAAGCATTGAAAAGCTGAAGAATCTTAAATCCAAGAGAACGCTCTGATAGTTTTATTGCAGATGCCAATTGGCGCGAGAAGAATTACCTGACTGATTAGATTTCTTATGCCGCGCGTTAGGGGCGACCGGAGGCCGTGCTGGAGCACGGTGCTGCCTGACCACAGCCCGCAGGGCCATCGTGGCAGGCAGCCCGAGTCCGAAGGCCGAGACCGGAGGGAGAACCGACCCGAGCGCAGCGAGGGGAACGCCCAAGACTTTAATTACAAAAACAGGAAATAATTATGAAACATCCAGTCATCATCTGGCTCCAGAAAGCATTCGCCTCTGTTCTTTTTCTCGGCTACATCCCTCTCGCCTCGGGCACCATCGGCTCGGCCGTCACGGCCGGCGCGCTGTGGTGGTTCGCGTGCGTAAAGGGCATGGCCATAACGCCCGCCCATCTGTGGGTGCTGTCGCTTGCCGTTATCGCGTTTTCGGTGCTCGTGTCGTCGCGGCCGCGCGAGGTGTTCGGCGAGGACGACCCGTCGCGGGTGATCATCGACGAGTGCGCGGGCCAGCTCGTGTCGTTTCTGTTCGTGCCGCTGTCGGTGAAGACGATCATCCTCGGGTTCTTCCTGTTCCGGTTCTTCGACATTGTAAAGCCGTTTCCCGTGTA
>DATFYJ010000362.1:0-2200 GCA_035315105.1 Chitinivibrionales bacterium | reverse complement strand
TCACCGGCGGGGAGGAGACGCAGTTTCGGCTCCTCACGACGCTCAACACGTTCACGCCGCTGCTCACGCACTACCATTCGTTCCCGAGCGTGCATCCGTTCGAGGCGTTCTGCCTGCTCACGCAGTTTGCGGGCGCGCTGTGCACCTTCTCGTCGGAGGTGTCGATTAAAAACCTGCCGCGCTACGACCACACAAACCTTTCCGGGACGTTTTCCAATCTTGTCAAGGTCATCCGCACCGTGCTCGAGGCCGACATCCAGGCCGGCTGCGTGCCGGTGCCCATAGAACAGATCAACCAGGCCACGTTCCTGTGCACCTTGCCCGACCAGAAGCTGCTGTCGGTTGCAAAATTCTTTCTCGGCGTTTCGGCAAAGGTGCAGGACAAGGAACTGGTGGTGGGAGCGCTGCAGCGGATCAAGATGTGCTCGCGGAACCGGCTCGACCTGCTCATTTCGTCGGCGATGCCGGGCCTTCCCCTCAAGCACGCCATGCACCCGCCGCAGGGGCTTTCCACCAAGCCGGGGTTCGTGTATTTCGCGCTCGAACAGCAGGGAGATTTCTGGAACCAGATCAAGGCCGCGGGAAACATAGCGTTTTATTTTCCGAACAGCTATCCTGAGCTAAAAATGGAAATGCTGGCGCTGAAGGAATAAATAAGAAAAAGAGTTTGCTATTGGAGGGGGAAGTTTCCCCCTGGCCCCCGGCTGCCGCCGCCATGGTTGCCAAACGTCGCGACCGTGAGGCGGCGGCGATCCGGGGGCACACCCCCTCGTGGGTAGCCCCCTAGAGAGTTGATTTGCGAGAAAGAAACGTTGGCTGCGGGGGCACCGAGAAAAAGAGTTGAAAAGTTGAAGAGTTTAGAATTCAAAGAAGAACCGCTGGCTGATTTACTGTGGATACCGATTGGCGCGAAAAAAAGTGGTCGAAGAAAGAGATTTCTGATTGCGCGCGTTAGGGGCGACTGGAGGCCGCGCTAGAGCGCGGTGCCGCCCGGACCCGACCCTGTGGGCCATAGGGCCGAGGCGGCCCGAGGCCAGAGGCCGAGACCGGAAGGAGAACCGACCCGACCCCGAGCACAAAGTCGAGGGGGGAGGGGAACGCCCAGGCATTTGCTTTATTTATTATTTATTTCAAAGGACTTTGCCTTGCCCTCATCATTCGTCCAAACCGTAACATCCCAGACCATGAACCTGGACGTCACGAAAATGCTCGGCATCAAGCGTGACGTAACCGCGCTGTGCACCGACCTGTTCCTCATCATCATTCGCATGCGTGAAGCGGAGGACCTGGGCGATCCGGCCGCGCTCCGCAAGCTGATCACCTATTACATCTCGCTGTTCGAAAAGAACTGCAAGGCCATCGGCATGGACCCGGAGTCGGCGGCCGAGGCGAAATACGCCATTGTCGCGCTCATGGACGAGACCGTGCTCAGCGTCCCGGGCGCGTGCAGGGACTACTGGATTTCGCGTCCCATGCAGCTCGACTACTTCGGCGACAACATTGCGGGACAGGAATTCTTCGAGAAGCTTCAGAAACTGCTGCTCACGCCCGAAAACAAGAAACACGTCCTCGAAGTGTTTTTCCTTTGCCTGGCGCTCGGGTTCGAGGGCAAGTACAAGATGTTCAATCCCGGGGAGCGCATTGCGATCATGGAAGACCTTGGCCGCAAAATCCGGAGGACGAGGATCCGGGTTTCCTCCGATTTGTCGCCGCACGGCAAGCGCCCGGAATCCTCCACGGAAAAGAGGGCGAAAGCCTTTCTCTTTCCGCTGTGGCTTTCGGCCGGACTCGCCGCCGCCGCGATGATCGTCTGCTGGATCGTTTTATATTTTGTCAACAACTCTGCGGCCCAGGCGCTGCTTTCATCCATCCAAACCCTGGCGGCGCGGTAAGAAGCCATGAAAAAACTTCCTGTCTGGATCATCGTAGTGTGGTGCGTGCTCGCGGTATGCGGCGTGCTTGCGATAGTCATTGGCGCACTTGTGAAGCTTCCTTCGCTCCTTCAATGGCTGACCGGCGCACTGATTCTCGCAGCCGATGCGGTTTGGGTGACCTTACGACTCGTGCTCGCACGGCCAAAGAAAAAACAGTCGAATTTCTTTTCCGGGAGCCAGACGGTCTTCGCGCGGATCGCCAGGGAAACCAACGAGGCGGTCAACAGGTACCTCAGCGCGGTCGTTCGCAAGGGCCTGCTCGGCAA
>DATFYJ010000361.1:0-4844 GCA_035315105.1 Chitinivibrionales bacterium | reverse complement strand
ACGTCGAACGCCCATTTGTTGCCCCAATCATCAGAAAACAGCGTCCACGGGGCGGTCATATCGTCGATGAAAAACTCTCCGTACCATCTGAAGTTGTCCGGAAAAGCAATATTGCAGTCGAACGACAGCGCCTTGTTGTCCCTGTCGCCTAGATAATGCTCCGTGAAGACATAGGGAACAAAGGGAATCATGTAGGCGATTTCCCAGTCCCGCGTCACGCCGTAATACTGTTTTCGCAATGCATTGGGAGACGTGGAATCCTGCTGATTGGTGGTGCTTCCGTTGATCACCACTTCCGTGAGCCCGAGGGTGAGCCGGTTTTTGAGCAACGGCACGTTGATCCTGTGCGTGTAGAAAAACTTTGGTTTGTCGCTCTCGCTCTCCAGCTTCCCCACGGTCTGCGTGTAGTCCATGATGCCGAACGACAATTGACCCCGCACATACGTTTCCGGCGGAGCATACCCCGAGAACGTAAGCGGGCTCACCAGGGCGGGCCCCTGCTTTATTTTGTCTATCCCGGCGTCAATGCGGAACGGCGGAGCAATGTACACCACCCCGCCCCGCAGCATATCGGACGACCGCACCCTGCTTGAATCGGCCCTTCCGTACAGGTTGTACGGCACGCCGTCGTACGGCTCGTAGGTGCTGGGATGGTACATGGTGTCGGACCTGTAGTCGGTCCAGACCTCAACGCCCGAGTAGAATGACAGGTTCAGCAGGTTCGCATTGAGCGTGGGCGCGGCCGTCCCGCGGACATAGCCGGCGTTGTTCGCTCCCATCGAAACCGCGTCGGTGTCGGTGAGGTCGACATGCACGTTTACATGCGCGTCGGTTTTCTTCGACTTCCATTTGAGCAGGCCGCCGCCGGAAGAAATCCGCTTCCTGAGCGCCGCTGCGTCGAACGTTTCGGCCGGCAGCAGCCTGCCCGCGGCGGCGAGGGAATCTGTTTTGTCAAGAAAGGCGAGCGCATCGCACACGGTCATGGGCTGGCAGAAGAACGATGCGGGAAGCGTCACGCCGTACCTGCTCGAAATGCGGTACATGAAGTTGTCGGTGGCGGGGTCGATCTTTAGCGCGGGACAGAATTCGGCGCGCAGCGGCAGCACGCACGCGACAACGGCAAACACAAGAGCGGAACGCCTGCTGGTGGCCATAGTCTAAAAATACTCCCGAAAAACCCTTCCAAACGCGGGAATCGCGAGCCCGCGCTCAGTTCGCGTACTTCTTCTGGATGTCGGAGATATACCTGAGGTGCTTCTTTACATAGGATATTTTCGTGTAGGGCTCGGGTACGGGCCTGGCAAGCGCCTTTCTGCAGTACGAAAGACATTCGTTCTTCCTGCCTGCCGCATCGCTTCCGCCGACGAGGATCTGATACCCGGAAAGAAGGTCGGACCAGTTCACGGGAACGCGTTTCTCCGACATCGCGACAAGCTTCCTCGCCCACATCATAGCCGCGGGATAGTCCTTCTGCCAATAGGCGATGCGCGCCTTGAGCCGTATGAAGATCGTGTTCGCCGGGAGCTCGGCAAGCACGGCGGATGCGATAGAATCAGCAGCGCGATATTCGTTCCGTTCGATCAGGACCCAGCACAGCGAGTTCTTTGCAGAATAGGAATAAGGAAACTCGGCTCCCGTTGCGAGCCGGATCTGTTCAAGGCCTTCTTCCCGCCGGTCCTGAAAAAAGGGCAGCCATTTGAGGTTCTGGCTGATGTAATAGTTAAAGATGCCGAGCCCAAGATAGGCCGGATAATATTCCGGCATCGCCTTGATGACGCGCTTGAACGCGCCGATCGACGACGCGCCGCTCTTGACGGCCGCGGGCCAATTTCCCACTTTTGCCTGTATCACGCTGACGCCGCCCTGGATGTTGCCGATGTAAAAGAGGCACAGCAGGGAGTCCCGTCCGTTTTTCCCCGCCAGCAACCCGGAAAGGTTCTTTACGGCGGCATTGGCCCTTTCCAAATAGTAATCGGCATCAATCGCGTAGGACTCGTAATCGAGTATCCTGGTCTGCTCGGCGGCCAGCAGCAGATAGGCGGCTTCGGCATTGCGGGGGTCAACCCGAAGGATTTTCTCAAGGGAGTTTTCGGCAGACGCGTACTGCTGATTCACCAGGTAGATTTTGGCGGAATCAAGAATTCGGCCGGCATTGACCGGCTGGCCTGAAGCATGGAACCACGCCGCCAGGACAGCAAGGACGGCGCATGAACTCTTTCTCATCGTCTGACCGTCGATTAGGATGCAGCGCATGGAAATGAAAAGAAGGTTTCGGGCATGGCCCCTAAAATATGATATGCAGGCGGCGGTTGAACACAAACCCTCAGCTCCAACTAATAATATTTTTATTCGGGCGGTTACAATACTATATTATTCGTAAGGGTTTCCGGTTCTCTCCGAGAGTCTGGTTCATCGTTTTTTTTCGTGCCCAGAAGTTGAAACGTTAAAATAGAGGAACCATCCTTTCACCCCATCCATGTCTCAAAAGGACCTCCCGTATGAAAATCATACCCCTATTGTCAAGACATGTTCGATCCGCGGTTCTCACTCTTGCGGTATTCGGATTCCTGTGCCCGGTGCTTGCGCAGGGTCTGTCGGGCGAGTACCTGGTAACCCAGCGGTGGCGGGACATGTTCTCGCGGTATTCGCCGCTCACCAACCCTGCATTGTTGACGGAAGACAATTACATCGACGTGCGGGCGTGCGGCGCATTTCCGCTTCAGGGAGCCTATCAGCTCGGCGAGGTTGGCGTCACCATCCCGGTAGGTCTGTACGAATCGTGGGGCGTCACGGTGGCTGCCCTGGGATCGGGCGGCGTGCAGCAGACCCAAGCCGTTGGAAACGTCATCCAGGTGGTGGACAGCGCGCTTCTGTACGACGAAAAGTTCCTTGTCATGGGCAGCTATGCAAACAACATCTGGGGCGGCCTGAGCATCGGGGCGAACCTGGGATTCACCATGAGCACCAATTACGGCTCTCCGTATTACAATCTCAGCGGCGACGTTGGGGTCACCTACCGGCTCCTCAGAAGCCCCGTCTTCGGCGATCACGTGGTCGGACTTGCCCTGCAGAATATCCTGGAACCGATTCTCGACAACCTGAAAGATTCGGCACTGAGCGAACCGAGCTACACCAACAACCTCAAGCTCACGTGGCTCGGCTATTTTCTGGAGAAACAGATCGACGCCGGCCTTGACATAAGCGTAAAGAACATCTACAGCACCCTGGCGCACGCAAGCCAGGTTCTCCACACCGACAGCGGCGACGTGATCGGCAAGAACAGTCTTGAATACGACTACAATTTCCGGGTGGGAGGATGGATCCTGCGCATCCTTAACATTTATTTCCTCATGGGAAATATCCGCCAGCCCAACGAATACTACGGGTTTGCCGCAGGTGTCAATGTGCCCCACCTCAACCAGGGACGCGACCTCCAGTTTCTGTTCCAGTACATCGGCATGCCGTACACCGAAGACGTCTCAACCTATTCCTTCTATCTGCGCGGCGAAATCGGCCTGCACCGCGAGGAAATGTACGCCCGCAAAATGGCGCGCGTTCTCGACCTGGCCCCCAACGAGCTTTACAACCGCGCCTGCAAGCTGTATTTCGAGGCGAAATACTGGGACGCCTTCTTCCTTTTCAGCCAGATTCTTGTGCAGTTCCCCACGTTCTTCAAGAACGACTGGGTGCAGTACTACCGCGGCGCGTGTCTGGAGAAACTTGACATGAGGGACATATCGGCCCAGAACTACCAGGCGACCAAGAAGGACTATCCGAAAAGCTCGGTAGTCCCCTATGCCGATCTTGGGCTCATGCGACTCGCCTACCGAGACGAGAATTCGGCCGTGGTGAGCAGCCAGTTCCAACTGCTCAGTGCGCCGGGCGTGCCCGACTCGCTCAAGTTCCACGCCTACTACCTCATGGCCGAGCAGAACATGAAAGACAAGAACTACCCGCAGGCGATCCAGATGTTTTCGCTCATTCCGGACAACCACCCGGAATATCCGTTCGCGCAGCACTCGCTCGCCATCGCCTATGTGCTCACCTACAACATGGAAGAGGCGCTCAACGCGCTCGGCAACTGCATCGAAGCCAAGGTGCAGACGAACGAGCAGCGCGAAATCGTGAACAGGTCATACGTATTCCTCGGCTATATGTTCTACGAGCAGCTGGCGCTGTCCAAGGCGGTCACCGCGCTCCGGTCGGTTTCAAACATGAGCTATTACTACGAAGACGCGCTGCTCGGCATGGCCTGGACCGCGCTCCGCGCGCGCCAGTGGGCCGACTGCATCTCGTACGGCCAGACCCTGCAGAAGACAAGCGCGAAGCCCACGCTCCAGTGTGAAGGAGCACTCCTGGAGGCTTACGCCCACCTCATGCAGAAGGACTACAGCCAGGCGCTCTCGGTGCTCACCGCGGCCGCGGCAAAAGCCAAGGCGATCAGGTCGATGACGGTGGACACGCTGGAGGGCGAGCAGGTGAAATACCGGGTGAACAGGAAGACCTACGAGGTGCTCGCCTTCGACGTGAACAAGATTTCGCTCGAACTGCCGTCGTCCACCGTGTTGCACCAGGTCGACAGCCTGCACAAAGTGCAGGGGGACGGCAAGGGCAAAATCGACAGGTACATGATCTTTGCAAACGAGTATTACCGGTCTTCGTTCTTCGCCCGGAACCTCGACGTTGTCAAGAGCGACATCGAATACGCGCTCGCGATCGTGCAGAAGATATCGCAGCAGTCCAACAAGGCCGAATCGGAGCAGAAGATGGAGCAGAAGCAGAAGGAGCTCGACAGCCAGATCAATAAGTTGAAAGAACAGATGAAGAATCTGGAGCCGGGGAAG
>DATFYJ010000360.1:0-2623 GCA_035315105.1 Chitinivibrionales bacterium | reverse complement strand
TGGGCTTGACAGCATGCGAATAAGTCTTAACTCGGCGCAGCCGCGGTTTTATAATGCCTATTACCATCCCAAGGGGTATTCGTTTGATGACGTGCGCAAATCCATGATGATTGCAAAAAAATATTCGGTCTGGGTTTCAATCAATTACCTTGTGTTCCAGGGTCTTACCGACCATCCGTCCGAGTTTGCCGCGCTCGGAAAGCTGATCCGGAAAATAGGAATCGATATGATCCAGACACGAAATCTCAACATCGATCCGGAATGGTATGCAGATACCCTTAGGCTGAGAGAATTACGAGGTGCATCAAAGGGCATGATTCACTGGCTGCACGAGGTGAAGCGTAGGTTCCCTCATGTGAAGATCGGGTATTACAATCCGACGCGGCGGATGATAAGGAAAAAAAACTGAATGACAGGCCGCTGTCCATAAGTAAACGTTAAACATGGAGGATCATCATGAGTAAGGCAGGAGTTTTGATCGCGGCGGTTTCACTTTTGTGTTTGGATGCGCTGCTGCTCGCCCAGACGTCCAGGGGACATTACAGGATAACGAACAAGATTCACGTAGATGGCGATGGCGGCTGGGATTACATCACGGCCGACGATTCTACGGGACGCCTGTTTGTGTCTCACGGAACAGTGGTTCAGGTGGTGGATGCAAAGACCGGCAAGATTGCCGGCACAAACGGCGTTCACGGGATCGCCTTGGCGCGCAATGTCAACAAGGGCTTTACGAGCGACGGCAGGGACACGGCAATAACGGTGTTTGATTGTACGACCCTCAAGGTCCTGCAGAAGGTCCGTGTTACCGGGATCAATCCCGACGCGATCGTATACGACGCGTTCTCGCATTCGGTGCTTGCCTTCAATGGAAAAAGCTCGAATGCCACGGTCATCGACGCGAAGACGGACAAGGTGACTGCGACGATTCCGCTCGACGGCAAGCCTGAATTTCCCGCTCCAGACGGGCATGGTTCGCTCTATGTCAACATTGAGGACAGGAACGTTGTTGAAGTCATCGACACAAAGACGATGAAAATCGAAAGGAAATTTTCCATTGCGCCCGGTGAAAGCCCGACCGGATTGGCCCTGGATGCCGCTGCCGACAGGTTGTTTGTCGGCTGCGGCAACAAGCTGCTGGTGATCGCGGACGCAAAAGCCGGGAAAGTTTTGACGAGCCTGCCCATAGGCGATCATGTGGACGCCGTCGCGTTCGATCCTCTTTACAAGCGCGCATATGCCTCTTGCGGCGACGGCACGCTTACAATGTCCTCGAAACCGTAGCGACGCAGATGGGCGCCAGGACCGTCGCCCTTGACAAAAAGAGCCATCACTTGTATCTCCCGACCGCCGAATTCGGCCCCGCCCCGCCGCCGACCGCGGCCAATCCAAGACCGCGGCCGCCCGTTTTGCCGGGCACCTTTGTCGTGCTGGACGTGGAGACTTTGAAATAGCAAGGGGCAATGTGGGCCTTTCGCCCGTGCGGCAAAGAGAGTATTTTTCCTGATGGCGCGCAGCGGCGTGCCGGAAGCAATTTAATTTTGTCAAGTAATTTCTTTGGAAAGTCGAGGCGATCGCATGAAAAAGGTTTCCATCGTGCTCTGGGCCATCGGCGGGTTCGTGGTGGTTGTAGGCGCCCTGTTCTTCTTCCTCAATCTGGGCATGGGCGAGGTGCAGAGGCTCGTAATCAACAGCGTTGACCTGTCGAAAATCACCGACGGCGTGTATCAGGGGTCGTATCACAGGGGCCGCTGGACCTACGACGTCCAGGTGACCGTGAAGGCTCATGCCATCACCGCCGTGAAGAACACCAACAAGCGGATGGGGATCATGAAAGACTTCAACGACAAGGCCGAAACGGCAATTATCAAGAAGCAGTCGCCGCAGATCGATGTCGTTTCAGGCGCATCCGTCAACACCAAGGCGCTGGCCAAGGCGGTGGAGAACGCGCTGGCGGCTGTTGTGAAATAGGATTGAATGCCAATCCTCTTATGAAATTCGAACCAGAAAGTCATTGATTGCTAACACAACGGCGGCATTTTACCTAATGTTTCCCACCTCCTGCCGCCGTTCTTTCTAGAGTGCAGTGTTCCAGCCAAGGCGAGCAGGGAAATCGATAGGGCTTAGTCCGCATGGCAACATGCGGAAGAAACGGCGCCGGCCGCTACACCGGCGCCGTTGTTTTTCCGGTTGACGTCATGTTCAAGGGAGAGGTAATCTATTTTGCCCGTGCTTTACCAATGCAACTGCGGCGGGGACGCATACCCGCCCGGAAGGGACTGGAGCGAGGCGAGGTGCCGCTTGGGGCTCGACCAGAAACTGAGGCGGCGCAGGAGTGTGCGCTTCTTGCGCTGGTGCGACTGCATGCGGCGCATGATATCGTCGAGGATGCGGATCGCTTCGAGGATGTGCGGGCCCTTGTTGAGCATAACGCATTCGGCGCGCTGGCCCATGGCCGCGTCGGTGATCTCGGCGCGCGAGGGAACCCCGTCCTTTGCGACGGTCTCCAGGACTTGCGTCGCCCACACCACGGGCACGTGCGCCGCCTCGCAGATCCAGAGGATCTCTTCCTGTATCTCGGCTAGACGCTCCCAGCCGCATTCCACCGCAAGGTCGCCCCGCG
>DATFYJ010000359.1:0-3948 GCA_035315105.1 Chitinivibrionales bacterium | reverse complement strand
TGCGGGCGAGGGCGGTGTCGTCAAACAGCATCCGGCTCACCTGGAACAGCGTGGCCGGGAGCGGGGTGGAGCGCATTCTGATCTGGTACCGTTCGGGCTCGCCGATCCCGCTGCAGTATGATTTTTCTTCTTTGAAGCTAGATTCGCTGGTTCCCTCGGTGGCCGACACCGTCATTGCTAGTTCGAAGTTCAACCCGCAGATGCGGTACTACTTCGGCGCGCAGGTGTACGCGAACGGGCTGTGGTCCTACGTGACGGACAGTTCCAGCGCATCCGATTCGACGTGGGGAACGCTCGCGCCCCTGTCCGGAAATGCCACGGCGATCACGTCCCTGGTGTTCGACTCGTCGGTGAACCAGATCAAGGTGTGCTGGAAGCCCGATTCCACGGTGATTGCCAATGGCGACAGCCTGCCGCAGCTTGCGATCGTTTATTCCACGGATTCTTTTGCGACAACGGTCGGCGCGAGCCCGCAGGTGGTGGACATCGGCGCAACGAATTGTGCGTACGTAAAGCTGCGCGAGGACCTGGTGTTCAACGCGACGTATTACGTGTCGCTGTGGCTGCGGGCGTCCAACAGCGCGTGGACCGCGCCGAGCACCGCGCAGGGCAGGCAAAGCGTTGTAGTGCCGATGTACAAATGGCAGAGCGTGCTGCTGTTTTCCAAGGATTACGACACGGTGTATGCGTTCAACAGGCAGCTTAGGTTTACGAACCAGCCCGGCGATGTGAGCCGCGTACCGGACACAGTGGTGGCCGATTCGATACATCCCTACGGCTTTACGGCGGTGAGCGTCGCGTTCGAGTTCAAGGTGAAGGACGCGGGCGTGCCGTTTAACGTCGGGGTGAAGCTGTCGGCGATCCCGGCCGGGTTCACGGCGAAGGACGTGCGGATTTTCCGTCTCATGCCGAACGGCGAGTGGATGGTGGACACGCTGCCGCTCTACGTGGATTCGGCGGGCGGCTACGTGTACGAGCTTACCAACCAGCTTGCCATGCCGTTTGTGGCCGGGATTGACATGAGGCGACCGTCGGCGCGGATCCTCACGAACGTGACGGATCCGGTGCCGGCAGGCGTCGCGATCATCGACACCTTCCTGCTGAGCGACAACATCGCCAATCTCAGGTGGCGCTTTATGTCAACCAAGGGCGGGGAAGCGTTTGCGACCGGCGACACGTCCCAGTCGGGCACACTGTCCGACACGAGCGTGCGGGTTGCGGTGACCACGCCGGGCGCACTGGTGAGCCCGGACAACGGGGTTCGGGGAATGATCATCGTGACCGACGGGACATACAGGGACACGGTGACCATATCGCGGAGGGTGGTGCGGGACACCGACCTTGTGTGGACCGAAAGCGGGAAGTGGGTGCCGATGAGCGTGACGGTCGATCTTGACACGCCGTCGGCGGTGACGGCATTCCTGCCGCTCAGTGGTACTCCATGGAAATACGACAATACGAAGTTCAGGGTATTCCGGTGGGGCGCCACTGTGGCGGACAAGTGGGTTGAATACGCGGACACCATCAGCAAGGCATTCAATTTTGTGCGGGGCAGCCAGATGTGGGTGAAGGCAAAGACCAAGACGCCGATCCGGTTCGGGCGCGGCGTGACGCCGTCGCTGGACAGTTCCTTTATGGTGACGCTGCCGTCGAAGCAGTGGGTTGATCTTGCGCTGCCGTTCAATTTTGATATTACGGTGGCGGATATCATCGGCTCGACCAAGGACTCGGTAAAGACGGGCGATACGCTGGGCATTGATTCGGTACTGATATTCGACTGGGCAAAGGATACCACCGGGCACTATGCCACGGACCTGATTTTCAATAATACGATCATCAGTCCCCAGCTCAACAATGCGGCGCAGCCGCTGAGTTCGTCCGATCCCGCAGGATTTGCTTTCTACAATAATGGCGGCAGTGCGGTGCAACTGGTGATTCCGCCGGTGCCGCAGGCCATGTCCACGCGCCTTGCGAAGAAGGCGGCGCCGAAGCAGCAGCAGGGATGGGCGATCAAGATAACATCAAAGCTGGGAGACGGAAGCATGATGTCGCCCGTGTACTGCGGGTTCTCGAAGACGGCGTCGGCGGCCACGACGTACTATCCCGTGTCTCCTTCATTCGGCGATGCAAGCCTGGCCGTGTTTGACATAGCCACCAGGCGCGTGTTCGGGCATGCCATGGCGCATGCCACGCCCGAGGGCGGGTGCGCGTTCCTGCTTGCGTTCTGCAACGATGGAAATCAGAGGCAGAAGATATCGTGCAGCCTCGGCAACCTTTCCCTGCTGCCGCAAGGCACGCTCGCGGCGCTGTACAACGATGCGACCGGCGCGTTTGAGAACCTGACCAACGGTTCCGCGGCCGTGTCGGTGGACGCGAACTCGAAGGGCTTTCGGTGGCTCCTGGTGGGTCCCAAGGAATACCTTGCCAAGGCGGCGCTCATCGCGCGGCCCGCGTTGCTCAAGCTGTTCGGTACCTATCCGAACCCGTTCCGTTCCATGGTGCGCATCCGATACAGCCTGCCGTACGTGGGCATTGACAGAGTGTTTTTCTCCATCTACGACATCCGCGGCAGGATCGTATGGCGCACCGAGGTGTCGGGCGCATCCACGTCCGGCGTGAACGACGTTCTGTGGAACGGCCGGTCCGAAGACGGCAGGCCCGTGGCGGCGGGCATGTACATCCTGCGGATGACGGCGTTCAACACGGACCGGAAGCCGTGCGGAGGGTTCGACAGAAAAATGACGTTTATGCCTTAAAGAAGTTGAGAGGTTGAGAAGTTGAGGAGTTGAGAAGAAAGAAGTTGACAGCTGACGGTTGACAGTTGACAGTCAAAATAAATTCAATACGTTGAGAATTGCTGCATTTCGCGGTGCTCCGTCCTAAGTGGCGGAGCACCCAACCTCACAAAGAACATTCGGTTCCATCTCGTTCGATAGAAGATCATCGCCCGATCTTATTTTTATTTCCAAAAGCTTCATGGGAATGAACAGTGCGATTTATTGGTAAGAATTACGTTCGTGGTGAGCTGAGAGTTTACCCTGAGCTTGCCGAAGGGAAGCATGAACGAGAAAAATTAATTTCAATAAGGAGATTTGTATGCAACTAGGCAAAATGAGAATTCGCAGATGGCGGTCGGCTTCAGTTGCCGTTTTCTTGGGAATAATAGGATGGAACTTTGCCGCATACGGTGCCGAGGACTACACGCAGTGGGCGCACGCGTGCAATATCACCCTCAATTCCTCAGCCACGGGGGCGAACGTCGCCACGCAGCAGCTCGGCTTTCCCGTGCTTGTTAGATTGACAAGCGCAACTCCCGCATTCTCGTTTGCCCAGGCCATGACCGCCGGGCAGGACATCCGTTTTTCAAAGTCGGACGGCACGCACCTTCCATATCAGATCGAGCGCTTTGACCAGGCCAACCAACTTGCCGAGGTCTGGGTGAAGGCCGACGTGAACGGCAACGACGCCGCACAATACATCACAATGTACTGGGGCAATGGGACCGCGGCGGACAGCTCGAACGGTGCGGCGGTGTTTAACAACGGATTTGCCGGCGTATGGCACCTGGGTGAAACGGGAAATATTAATGCAAACGGCTATGCTGATGCAACTGGTGCAACCCCTCTTACCGGCGTCGGAATGGTTGCCGGTGATGAAACGAATGCCGTCATAGGAATAGGACAGAATTTCGGCAGCGCAAATGTTTCCAACATCCTTGCTGGCGTCACCGGCAAATATTTAGCTGCTGCTGCAGGGCCGAGTGAGACGGGTGAAAGCATAACGGCAATGGTATGGGCGCAGTTGACAGGTGCTGCAAGTCAACAGTATATTTTTAACCAAGGCAGCCCAGGTGACACTCGTTGGGACTTGGGTGTCAATCCTACCAATCCCTTCCCGTTTGAATTCGATGTCATTGACCATACCTCCGGCAATTTCGCAACAGATGTG
>DATFYJ010000358.1:0-15042 GCA_035315105.1 Chitinivibrionales bacterium | reverse complement strand
TCAGGCGGCAATGCGCTCTGGCGCACCTTCCAGTCCGGCCTGGCGCGCGGCAACAGAATTCTATTAAGTCAATTGTCTCTTTCGCGCCAATCGGTATCCACAATAAATCAGTTGGGAGAGCTTCTTTGAGTCCTCAACTTTTCTTAAATTCTCTTTCTTGGTGCCCCCGCAGCAATGGTTTCTTTCTTGCATATCAACTATCTTGGGAGTCACCCAAGAGGGGGTAGCGCAGGACACCGCAGGCCGAAGCGAGGAGGAAACCTCCCCCCACCAGATCTTTTTCTATCAATTCAACAATGCCATGGCGCACGCATTTCTTTTTTGAACAGGAGCAGGTATCAATCATTATAGTCTCAATATAACCATGGAATGAGCCGCCGGGTCTTCTTCATGTAAAGCCCGTACTCTGGAAACTCGACCATCATAAACCGCTCTTCTTTCCTAATGCGAACAAGAACGCCCGCAACACATAACGGAAACAACGCAAGCGCGACCACGGAGCAGAGCATGATCCCCGATCCCGCAACCTGCAGAAGCGTGGCAAGGTACAGGGGGTGCCGCACCAGCCTGTACATACCCGTCGTGGTTAGCCGCTGGCCCTCGGATTTTTCAACCTTAGTGGAAAATCCTGTGCCGAGTTGCACAAGCGCAGCGAGACGAAGAATGATCCCTGCCGACAGTACGACGCATCCCGTAAAGAACACTGCGGCCGGAAACTCGCGGCCGGTTATCACCGCCTCTGCAAACGCTCCGTACAAACCGGCCATGGCGGGGACCGTAACGGCGTAGAACGTTGCGTCCCGCACCCTTTTTCCGCGCCGCCTACCTTTGGCAAGGAAGCCAACGCCCACTTCAAAAAACCCGTACACCATGATCATGAATATCTAGGCAAGGACGTGCGGGTCGTGCATGCGGGCGAGGACGAGAGTCATAAATAATGCCTTTTGTGAAGCGAATGTGGATGTATCAAGCGGAACGCGAGTCCACAGCAGAAAAGCGAAACGCCTTCCCTCACAGATCCTTGCTTATTTTGTCAACTTCTTCATCTCATCCGTAATGTAGGTCACATGCTTGAGCTCTTCCTGCAAGATCCGCTCCACGTCATTTCTGCCGAGGTCCGCGGGGACGAGATTAAGGAAGGTGGAATACAACACCACGGAATCCTTTTCAAACGCAAGCGCCATCGACAGTGCGTCAATTGCGGTCGGGCACCGCGCAACCAGGCCGGGAATATCGGCGCCTACCTTGAAGATGTGCGTGTCGGCCGCCGCCTGCAGATACAGTGGCAGCTCGTTTGCCGGGTCGAAGGAAAGGTGCTCGCGAGCGGCGCTTTTGAGGCCCGCCTTCAGGCTTGAAAACAGTTCAATATGCTTCTGTTCCCATTTTGCAAGGCGGCCGAAAAAGTCTTTTACCGTCGTCTGTTTTGCGGTGTCGGCCGCCGCCTCGTAGAACCGTTTCCCGTTCTTCTCGATGCCGACTCCTATTTCGTAAATTTCGTCGGCGCTGTACGATAGAGCCATGAATGCCTCCTCTGATGATGGTTTCCGGTTTGTTCCTCAGGCCGGCCCGCAGGCCGAAGCATAGCGGTCGAAATCGATCCAGTCGATGGGCAGCCTCTCGGGCGGCCGGGCGCCTTGCGCGTAGATTCCGCACGGGCCTTTGTCGAGCACCCCGTCGAGCACGCGCCACGACAGCTCGGTCTCCTCGGATGTCACGAACAGCGTATGGTCTCCGCGCACGGCGTCGAGCAGCAGCTTCTGATAGGCTTCCGGGACCTCCTCCTCGAACGCCTTGTTGTAGCAGAACGTCAACTGCGTGTCGGCGAGGCGCATATCGGTGCCGGGATTCTTGCTTGACAATTTTACCAAGATGCCGGGCGCGGGCTGGATGTTGAACACGATGAGGTTCCGCGGCAGTGAACCTGAGCGGTTGAACAGGGTCGAAGGCACGCGTTTGAACCTGATGCCGATCTCCGCGCCCGTGCGGTGGAGCGCCTTGCCGGTGCGAAGGTGCACGGGCACACCGCGCCACCGGCCGTTGTTGATGGCGAGCGACAGCTCAGCGAAGGTCTCGGTGCCGGAATCCGGGGCAACCCCCTTCTCGCTGCGGTAGCCTTCGTACTGGCTGCGGCGGCATTCCTGCACGGCAAGCGCGCGAAGGACTTCCATCTTCCGCGCCCGGATGTCCTCTGCGTCAAGCGAATCGGGCGGTTCCATGGCGACAAGGCACAGCAGCTGCATGAGGTGGTTCTGCACCATGTCGCGGAGAATGCCGGCCTTGTCGAAATATTGCGAGCGCTCCGACATCGTGCGTTCTTCGCACGAGTTGATCTGGATCGACTCCACGAAGTCGGCGTTCCAGACCGGGCTGAACACCGAATTGGCAAATCGGAATACGAGGATGTTCTGCACGGCTTCCTTGGCGAGATAGTGGTCGTTGCGGAAAATCTGCGATTCACTGAAAAACGAAAGAAGCCTTCGGTTGAGCGCGGCGGCCGATGCGAAGTCGGACCCGAACGGTTTTTCTATGATGATGGAGGCCTCGCGGCCGAACCCCTCGTGAGCGAGTTCCTGCGCCGCGGCCGCATACGCCTCAGGCGGAAGGGCGAAGAAGAAAATGATCCCGTCGAACCTCCCCCGGGATGCAAGAAACGTCCTGAGTCCCCCAATGCCCTGGTGGTACGCGAGTTTCTCGGCGAAGTCGTCGTCAATGCCGAGCCGCGCGCGGAACTGCTCATTCGTAAACGCCGTGCGGCCCTCGCCCGCGATAAGCATGCAATCGGCAAGTTCGCCGCGCGCGTGCAGCCGGTGGAGCGCCGGCACAAGCTTCTTCTTTGTCAAATCTCCGGACGCGCCGAGGATAACTATCGCTTTGCAAGCCATGGTCACCGCTTCTTTCTCGCGCGGCAAGTGCTCCTGCGGCGGACGCGGAGATTGTTTCTGCTCCTGCATTCTCTGCACCGGGACTCCGCGCACCACTGGCAGAAACGGCAATCGGGACAGGGGTATTTCTTCGCGCAGCAGACACCCATGCTATGCACTCGGGCGCGTTCGGAAACGCGGTTCACTCGGCGGAGAATTCGTCTTTGCCCACTCCGCACTGAGGACACACCCAATCGGCGGGGATGTCTTCGAAAGCAGTCCCTGGCGCGATCCCGCCGTCCGGGTCGCCGACCGCAGGATCGTAAATCCAGCCGCACGCGTTGCAGACGTAACGTTTCATGGGACATTCCTCCGGGGTTTCTTACCAGTTCTCGGCCAGCACCTCGAAATATGCCTGCGGATGATTGCATGCCGGGCAATTCTTCGGCGCTTCGGCTGCTTCGTGAATGTATCCGCAATTGCTGCATCTCCAGTAGACCTTGCCGTCTTTCCTGAAGACTTTCCCTTGTTCCAGGTTGGCCAGAAAAGCGCGAAATCTTTTTTCGTGCTGCGCCTCTGCAACGCCCACCATTTTGTACAGGGTTGCCACTTCAGGAAATCCCTCTTCCAGCGCGGTCTTGGCGAATGCGGGATACACTTCGGTGTGTTCCTCATTCTCGCCGCCTGCGCTTGCCGCAAGGTTCTCGGCGGTTGTGCCGATTTTACCCGCAGGATACGACGCCGTGATTTCAACCATGCCGCCTTCGAGGAACTTGAACATGCGCTTGGCATGCTCCTTCTCGTTGTCGGCGGTCTCCTCGAAAATATTCGCGATCTGGACATACCCTTCATTTTTCGCAGCGCTTGCGAAATAGGTGTAGCGGTTGCGCGCCTGCGATTCTCCGGCAAACGACGTGCAGAGGTTCTTTTCGGTCTTTGTGCCCTTGATGGATTTCATGGAAATATCCTTTCCGTGTTCGTAGATGGCGTAGGATGCAAAGCGTAAAAATACCTTGGACGGTTGGGACGAATCAAGCGAATTAGAGCGTGCGGCAGCGGAAGACATCGCGTTGACGCACGCGACCCATCGTTGCCCCTCATCGCCGCCTGATGCTTGCCGCAATCCCGGTCTTGTGCAACAGTGCTTCGGCCGCGGCCGCCTCGCTGTCGGGAATTTCAAGCGCTATGCCGCAGCCTGCGGAAATTTCCCGCGGCAGAGGGATCGCCTGGCATTTGATTCCCGCTGCCAGACACGCACGTTCGCCCTCAATGGCAGCGTGTGTTGATTCGAAGACGGCAATGACGTTGTTCATGAACGCGATTCTACGGCGCTATCACGCTGCCGGCATTGCTCAGTGTTTCCAGAATGGAGTACATATTCGATACCGTTCCCACCGCAAGCTTGGCCTTGAGCCCGAAGTAGTCGAGGCAGGTGCCGCAGGCGAGAATTTTTATTCCTTTTTTCTCAAGTTCGGCGAGCGGTTCAATAAGCGGCGATCCCTCCACTACCAGCCTGACGCCCGTGTTGTAGAAAACCAGGTGGCTCGGCAGAGGTTGCGTCTCTTTTATGGTATTGACAAACGCTTTCATCAGGATGGCGCCGAGTTCTTCCGGTCCGCTTCCCATGGTGTCGCCGCGGAAGGCGATAACATGCGGTTTCCGCGGCCCATCCGGACCGCAGTATGCTTTTTCGTCGACGGTGATCGCTTCGCCGCGGCGTTTGGTGAGGGTGAGCGTGAACACCGCGCCGTCTTGCGCGGCCGACACGTCCACGCCGTTGTCGCGGCAGAACCGCTCCACGTTGCCTTTCGACGTCTCGTTGTCGATGAGCACCGTTAGGTGCCCGCCCGGAGCAAGCCCGTTAAGGGCTTTCTTCGTGAGAATGAGCGGCTTTGGACAGAGCATGCCGCGTGCGTCAACCGTTTTCATGGGATGGTTCCTTCTGCGCGTTGCGCGCGAAATAGGTTTGCACCAGGGAAGCCCGCGCCTCCTGCGATTCACCGGGGGAAAGCGTCTTTTCGCACCACGTCTCGAGGTGTGCGGGAAGCACAAACAGCATAAGACGGTTCACATCGTCAAGAGTGCATTTGTCAAACATGTTGCATTCGACACCGAGGCGCAGGGCCGAGCTCAGCGTGAGGAATCTCCCCACCGAAAGCCGTTTCGCACGGAACAGGATGTCCCACGAGCGATGGATTCTATCCGCCAGTTCATCCCGGCCGTCGGCAAGAACTCGCTCGCGCGACTTGCGCTCGAGCCATGCCGCCTGCCTCACCACCGCAGCGGCATTGTCCAGAAGACCGGCCGCTCCCGCCGCCCGCCCCGCGGACATGAGAAACAGGTCGCCGGCGCCGGAGCCGCCCACAAAACCCCGCACGTCAACGCCCTTTCCGCGAATGCCGTTAAGCACTCTGTCAAGCGAGCGCGTGAGCGCAAGCGATGGAAGGTGCACGAGGAACGACACGGCCAGGCCGGTTCCCGCGTCCGAGGGACAACTCGTAAGAAAGCCGATGCGTTTGTCAAATGCGTAATCGAGGTGCGCGCCCACGGCGTCGTCGAGCGCAACGAGCTCCGCAAACAGTTCCCGCCGCCTGAGGCCGGCGTCGAGCGCCGTGAAGCGCAGATGGTCGTCCTCGTTCACCAGCACGCTCACCCGCCCGGCGGCGTCATGCACGATGCCGCAGCCCCCGCCGGCCGAGGCGAGCTCCGCGCTTGCCCTCCCCTCCTCGGCAAGAAACCGCCGCTGCCTTTTGTCAAGTGTTGCAAACGCCACTGCGCTGTACGAACCGCCTCCGGCCGCCGCCCCGAAGGCCGCGGCGATTTCTTCGTACACCTGCGTGCGCTCGAACGCCGACGCGCGCCGGGGAAACCGGTGGTGCGCCAGGTTGCGCGCGAGCCGTACGCGCGTGGAAAGCACCACGTCGCCCTCGGGCCCGCCTCCGGCAAGCCACGGGGGCATCTTATGAGAAAGAATTGATTGGATCATGGACGTCGCTCGCATGGGGCTTCCCGCAAAGCAACAACATGGCGCCGCGTTCTTTGTCGTTTGGAAACGGCACTTTTGTCTCATAAAGGTACGTTCCGGAATGCCGGTGCCGCAAGAAAACCTGGAGCATGTCTGCCGGAAATCATATAATTGGTGTAGCGGAGGTTTCCATCCCTTTGTTCCGCAAACCGCCCTCGCTCCCCGGAGGTTGAGGCCGTCATGAAACACACCCTGCTGCACGACGATGTCGTCTTCCTCTCGCCCGCCGCCGATCCGTCGTCCTACGCTAAATACGGGGCGACCGTGATCGTATCGGGAGCCGGCCGTTCCTCCGATCATGTCAATAACCTTCGGCGGCAGGGGCTGCGCGTCGCCGGATCGATGTGGTGTCTCACCGCCCAGAGCCACGACCTGCACGCCTATCCCGAGCTTGCTTCCGCTGTTGCCCGCGACATCGCGGGCGAGCCCATCGCCATTGCCGCTCTTGCGCCCGCCTCCGGTTCATCTGCGCCGCGGTATTACGGCTGCGTCAACCACCCGGCGTTCCGTGCGCATATGCGCCGGAAAGTCTGCGACGCCATGGCCTGCGGCGTCGACGGCCTGCATGTCGACGAACACCTCGGCAGCGCCGCTGCCCTTACGCTTGGCGGGTGCTTTTGTGATTTCTGCATGGCGGGATTCGCCGGGTATCTTGCAAAACTCGGCGATCCGGCGCTTGCGCGAACCGCGAAAGTTTCCTCATTCGATTCATTCGATTACCGATCTTTTGTCAAGACCTTCGCTCCCACACGCGAGCACTACCTTTCACCGGCCGCTTCCATTCCCCTGTGGCGGGAATTCACGGATTTTCAGTTGGCAAGCGCGGCAAGCAACACCGCGTCGCTCGGAAAACTCGCGCAGGACATTGCACAACGGCCCGTAACTCTGAGCGCGAACCTGCGTCTGCCCGCAACCGAACATACCGTTGTCGTCCCGCACCTCAGTTATTGCGCCAGCGAAGTGGCGCACAACGCCGCAGCGGGCGAAACAGGCCTTGCAGGCGCCATCAACGCCTACCGCGCCGCCGAGGCGCTCGGTATTCCGATGGCCGCCACAGCAACGCCGGAGGACTGGGCGTTTGTAAAGAACAGCAATGCCGAACAGCTCGTATGCCTCTGGATCGCGCTCGCCTACGCCTGCGGCCAGCGCTTCATGGCGCCCAACCGGATGCCCTGCGGGCTTTCGGGCGGCGCGGCGGACTGGTTCTGCGGTTCCGCGTCGACGTTTTCTCCGCTGTACGCTTTTGTAAAGAAGCACGGTTTCCTGCTCAACGATTTCTCTCCGGTGGGCCCGCTTGCCCGGCCTGAGGGACTGCCCTCCTCGTTTGAAACCTCGGCCAAGCGCAACGCGCTCGCCGCGGCGCTTGATTCACGGCCCCCATTGCCGCTTTCCGCAGGCAATGCCTGGGTGTTTCCCAGGGTGAAAAACGACGGCACTGCCGCGGTCCACGTGGTGAACCATTCGTACAATGCCGTTACACGGTTGATTACGCCGCTCGCCAATGTGGAAGTTCGGCTCCCCGACAGCATCTTCAACCGGAGCTTCTCCGGCGGCACCGTGTACTCGTACGGCGCGGAGCCGATGAAATTGACGGTGCGGAATGAGGGCAATACGAGCGTGATGGTGCTTCCGGAGGTGAAGCTGTGGAGTATAGTGAGATTTGAGTATTGGGCGTAGATTGGGGCGATGCTTGTCAAATGAATCAAGCCAAGAGTTGGGCGCCTGCCGGTTGGCACCGGGCCTCCTTACGAGCTCGGCCCTTCGGCCTCGTTGCCGGACCGTCCTATGCCTGTCGGCTGGGTCGGCCGGCAATCCCACAATGGCGGGACTCTCCAGTCCGCCCTGGCGCAAGAAACTACCCCTTTGCTTTCATTTGTAAACAGTATCCCCACGCTTCGCGCATCAACATCTTTGGTAGAACAGCCGCGGCATTCGGATACTTAAACGCCGCAGGCCTTTCTTCGGCAGTTGCTCATTAAATGCAAAATCACCTTCACCCCCCCCTAAAGGAGCCCCTATGCACAGGTCCCTCACAACAACCGCATTCACCATCGACGGTTACACCATTGCAAAAAGCCTCGGCATCGTGCGAGGCATCATTGTCCGCTCGCGTTCGGTAATCGGCACTTTCGGTGCGTCTCTGCAAACCCTGTTCGGCGGGAATATAACGCTGTTCACCCAGTTGTGTGAAAAATCAAGGTCCGATGCCTTTGATCTCATGCTCAAGCATGCGGACCAGCTCGGCGCGAATGCGGTGATCGGCGTGCGGTACGATGCCAACGAGGTGATGCAGGGAGTTACCGAGGTGTTGTGCTATGGAACTGCGGTTGTGGCGGAGGCGGTAAAGTAGTCTCTTTCACTCACGTTATTTGTATGATTCGTGGCGGCAACTACCTTATATTATTGACAGGAACGGATTTAAAAACCGGGATGCCGACAAGGTTTGTCATGCTTGTTTCCGTCATAAGTTGATACCACGTGATGATACTTGAAGGAGGTCAACAATGCTGCCACGTTTCCATCGTCTGGTTACAGCGTGTTTTCTTGCGACTGTACTCACGCAATCCGCTGCGGCAGCCGTGAACATCTCGGTCAACACCCAGGCCGGCCGCCTTCCCATCTCACCGTACATTTACGGCCGCAACAACGATTTCTCCGACGATCCGACCAACCCGACCAGCGCGGACAACATTGCCCTTTACAAGGCCGCAGGCCTGCGCATGAGCCGCGACAACGGCGGCAACAACAGCACCAAGTACAACTGGCGGAGGAAACTTTCGTCGCACCCGGACTGGTACAACAACGTGTACGCGCATGACTGGGGCTTTTCTTCGCAGGATGTCCAGAAGCGTCTTCCCGGCGTGAGCCTTTTGTGGGCGCTGCAATTGCTTGGAATGGCCGCGCGCACCGACAGCGCCAACTTCGACTGCTGGGACTATAACCAGTGCCAGTGGACCGCCGACGTCTCGCAAAACTGGTGCGGCGGCGGAGATGTCACCAAGTATCTGATGAACTGGCCTGCCGATTCCACGACCGGCATCTTTGCAAATTTCTTCTCGCCGGTGTCTGCGGGCGGCCTGGGCCTCGACAGCACGCTTTTGCGCTACTGGAATATGGACAACGAGCCCGAGGTGTGGAACTCCACGCACGACGACGTGGTCACCTCGCCCATGCCCGTGGAGACATACCTTGCGAAGTATTTCGCGGTTGCAAAGGCCGCGCGCGCCAAATTTCCGGGTATCAAGCTGGTAGGGCCGGTGTTCACAAACGAATGGCAGTGGTATAACTGGAACAACGTCACGATCCCCGGTACCGACGGCGGAACCACGCGCAATTTCTGCTGGCTCGAATACTTCATCAAGCGCGTGGCCGAGGAACAGACCGCCTCAGGCGTGCGGCTGCTCGACGTGCTCGACTTCCACTTCTATCCCGGCACCAGCAACGACCACGACATCACGCAGCTCCATCGCGTCTGGTTCGATACCACTTATAATTATCCCGGCGCCAACGGCGTCAAGAACGTGAGCGGATCATGGGACAACAACCAGACAAAAGAGTATGTGATGGAGCGCAGCCGCAGGTGGCTGGCAACGTACATGGGCGCGAACAACAACGTGGGTTTTTCGGTCTCGGAGCACGGCGCGCTCACCGGTAGCGCAAACGCAATAGCCCTGTGGTACGCGTCAACCATGGGAACGTTCGCGGACCAGGGCGCCACCATCTTTACGCCGTGGGACTGGTATCCGGGCCAGTGGGAAGTGCTGCATTTATTTTCAACCTGTACAAAGACGACCCGCGTGCTTTCAACGTCGGACCTCGACACCATGGTCTCGGCGTATTCTTCCGTCAATGCAGCTGGCGACTCCCTCACGGTCGTCCTTGTCAACCGCTTCCCTTCAACAACGCAACAGGCGCAGATTGCGTTTTCCGGGTTCACGCCGCAGGCCGGAGCCGATTCGGCCCTCGAACTATCCGGCCTCCCTGCAACAGAGACTTTTTCCGCAACGTCAAACGCGCTCAAGCGCAAGACCGTTGCCGTGTCCGGAACAACGCTGTCGATGAGCCTCCCTGCATTTTCCATAACCGCGGTGCTGCTCAAGGGAACGGCGGCGGAAGTGGCGAACGGATTTACGAATGCGATTGCGCCGCATCGACAAGCGACGGGGATGATCCGATGCACTGATCTTCGAGGAAGGACAGTGTTCACGGTACGGGGTGATGTTTCCGACGCTCAACTGCGGGCGATGCTTAAGAATGCGGGAACGGGGTGCTTTATTATAGGAAACAGGGAGGGAAAAGTGAGAAAGATCGCGAACGGAGAGTGACCGGGAATGCAACAAAATCCTTGCACTGTACCACAAAATATGGTACATTATAAATGATGAGCAACGGCAGGAAATACGCAGTTGTCTTTACAGGAAAGGTCAGGAAGAACCTGGAGAAAAGTCCCGCGACACATTCGGGACAAATTCTTCATCCTGGCCGAACAACTTTCCGAACAGGGGCCGGTGGCAGCAAACTGGCCGAACTACAGCAAGCTTGGCAACAACGACTATCACTGCCATTTCGCGTATTCCTGGGTGGCGTGCTGGACTCATGAGAAGGGAACAATAACAATCGAGGTATACTATGCTGGCAGTCGTGAGAACGCCCCGTACTAATCTGCGTATGCGCGGTTTCATCCCTTCGCGCGTGCTCCGAGTTTTGCGGCACGAATTCGGGGGGCATCTTACCATAAAGGTTGAAAAAGAAGATACGCAAGTTGAAAACGTATTCGACAGCACCATGTACAAAGAATTCAAGAAGCGGGCTACCCCGGCCGACTACGTCCGCACCTATCGGGAAAATGCAAACCTCACTCAAACTGAGCTTGCCGAGAGACTCGGTATTTCCCGCGCATACATTTGCGACATAGAGCACGGACGCCGCCAGGTCAGCAGACAATTCGCAAGGCAGCTGGCGAATTTCTTCAAGATATCGGCGGGAAACTTTATCTGAATTGATGTTCTCGGGGCGAGCGGCCGGTATTGCACCTTCCTCCTACCCCACCCTGTGCAGCATTATCGCCGTCGCCTTTGTCCCAATATCCTTCAGTCCCGAAATCATAATCACAAAGTCGCCCTTCTTCGCGAGCCTCTTCTCCCTGAGAATTCGCTCGCCGATGGTGAGGTGTTCCTGCGTGCTGAGCGACTTCTTGACACAATGCGGATACACGCCCCACAACAGGTGCATGCGCCGGGCCACCTTCTCCGAATGCGTGAATGCGATGACGGGCGCGGCCGGCCGGTCCGACGACACGATGCGCGCGGTGTAGCCCGACACGGTGAGCACGAAAATGCAGTGCACCATCAGGTCGCGCGACAATTGCGCGGTCGCCTCGCCGATCGCGTCGAGCAGGCCGCTTGCGCGGCCGTGGAAATAGCCGCCGAACCTTCCGCCCCGCGAGAAGAACTGGTATGCCTCGGTCTCCCGCAGGATTGAATTCATGGTCGCAAACGACTCGAGCGGGAATTCCCCGGCGGCGGTCTCGGCCGACATCATCACGGCATCGGCGCCGGCGAGGCACGCGGCCGCAACGTCGGTGACCTCGGCGCGCGTGGGCCGCGGATGTTCGATCATGCTTTCGAGCATCTGCGTGGCGACGATCACGGGCTTGCTCATCTTGTTCGCGATCTGGATGAGCTTGTTCTGGATGATGGGGACTTTCTTTGCGGGAACCTCCACGCCCAGGTCGCCGCGAGCGACCATGATGCCGTCGGCAAGTTCCATGATCGCGCGGATGTTGATGAGCGCCTCAGGCATTTCTATTTTCGCAATCACCGGGATGTCGGCGTTGTTGCGGGCAAGCCATTGTTTAAGGTCAATGATGTCTTTCGGCTTCCTCACAAACGACAATGCGATATAGTCAACCTCACCCTTGATGCAATACAGCACGTCTTCCCTGTCCTTTGCAGTGAGCGCGGCCACGCCGAGCTTTGCATCGGGCAGGTTCATGCCCTTGTGGTTCTTGAGCACGCCGCCGTTCACCACCTTCGCCTCGATCCTGTCGCTGTATTTCCTTACAACTTTCAATTCAAGATTGCCGTCGTCAAGCAGGATCGCGTTCCCCGGCTGTGATTCCTTTATAATACCCTTGTACTGCGATGGGATAAGCGTGGCTGTGCCCATGACAGGCTTTGGCGTGATGAAAACCGTTGACCCGTTCTTGAGAACCGCCGACCCACCCTCGAATTCGCCCACACGGATCTTGGGACCGCACAAATCCCCGAGTATCGCCACGGGTTTGCCGAGTTTCCCCGAGATTGATCTGATGAGCCTGATTGTCTTGACGTGGTCGTGCGCTTCTCCGTGCGAGAAATTGATTCGCGCGACGTCAAGCCCTCCGGCAATGAGCCGCCTCAGCTTTTCCGGGGACGATGTAGCCGGGCCTATGGTGGCCACAATTTTCGTGCGGCGGAAATACAGGTATTTGTGGTGAAGGTCGAGGTCAAACAAGTCGGCGGGGGCGGGTTTTGACAATAAGGATTTATTCATTATCTTTCTCCTTAAAGAAATTCGATTAAATACTTGGGCGTTACCCCGCTTCGCGGGGTCGGTTCTCCTCAGGGCTCGTCTGTTCGCCTCGTTGCCGGTCCGCCCCTATGGCCTTCGGCCGGGATCGGCCGGCACAACGCAAGCGACACAATAATGAAGCGCGAAGCGCTATTACCATACCTTGGGGAACGAAGTGACAATGCGCTCTAGCGCACCCTCCGTCGCCCCTAACGCGCGCAATCAGAAGCATACTCTGTCAAGTATGATTCTTGCGCCAATCCGAATCCACTAAGAGAAAAGTAACCCTTTTAATTTGAGCTTTTCAACTCTTTACTTCTCAACTTCTAAACTCCTCAACTTCTCAACCTCTTTGCTTCTCAACTCTTCAACTATTCAACTATTCAACTTTTCAACAGCTCTCCATGGGTGTCCCCACACGGAAGCTTGATTCTTGCAACCGGCTCCACTAGGGGTGCACCCAGGAGGGGGTAGCGGAGGACGCCGTAGGCCGAAGGCCGAGGAGGCCGGAGCGAGGGGGAGCCTTCCCCCACCAATATTATTTTATATCCCAAAATAATCATTCTGCCTCGTCGCACTCAGCACGCCCTTCCACAGCGCTCCGTCGAGGTCAATCTTCAACCTCTCTCTCGTTGCCAGTCCGATGGGCACGTGCGTGAAGTAATTGTTCCACTGCCCCACAACGATTTTCGTCTTTCCGGCCATGGCCGCGTGCACCGCGTGCTCGGCGAGCAGGTAGCAGAAAATGGCGTCAGTCGAATTCGCCGCAACGCTGCGGATGTGGTAGCTCGGGTCGAGGTACTTCACCGAAACGTCACGTCCCGCCTTCTTGAAATACTTCCCTATCTCGTCCTTGAGGAACACACCGATGTCGTTCTTGAGCACATTGCCCGAGGCGTCTTTCTTGACGTCCGCGCCTGTAAATAAAGACTGCCCCGCGCCCTCGGCCGTCACGATCACGGCATGATGCGCGCGGTCGAGCCTGCGCGCAAGTGCGGCGAACAGCCCATGCTCCCCTCCCAGCGCGAAGGTTATTTCGGGAACGAGGCAGAAATCGACCACCGAGTTGGCGAGCGTGGCCGCTGCCGCGATGAACCCGGAATCGCGGCCCATGAGCTTGACAATCGCAATTCCGTTGTCCGCGCCCTCGGCCTCGTTGTGCGCCGAGCCGATAATGTCGGCCGCAGTCTGCACCGCGGACTCGAACCCGAACGTCTTCTCCACGAACCGCAGGTCGTTATCGATGGTTTTGGGCACGCCGATCACGCTGATGGGGCGCTTGCGCTTCGCGACCTCGTCGGCGACGGCGGCTGCGCCGCGGAGCGTACCGTCACCGCCGATGCAGAACAGGATGTTGGTCCACATCCGCTCCAAGGTGTCGACCATGGCGGCAGGGTCCTGGTTCCCGCGCGAGGAGCCGAGCACAGTGCCGCCGGCCTTGTGGATTTCGTCAACCACCGACGGCGTAAGTTCAAGCGGCGTGTGGCCGTATTTCGGCACAAGGCCCTGGTAGCCGTAGCGGAACCCGGCGATGTTCTTTACGCCGTATTCGTGATACAGCACGTTCACGATCCCCTTGACCACGTTGTTGAGGCCGGGGCAGAGCCCGCCGCAAGTGACGATGCCCGCGCGGCTCGCTGCCGGGTCGTGAAGGATTTTTTTTCGAGGCCCGGCCTTTTCGAACGCAGGAAAGGCCTTCGCCCTTTGCATAAGGGAACTGATGTTCTTCACCTGGCTGGCAAACGTAATTCTTTCGTCGTCGTCCACGAACTGTCTGCCGCGGACCGGCGAATCGACGGTCCGCTCGCCAAGCGTTGGCACCGAAAAATCGAAGCTGTCGGGGTTTGCGAGGACGTCTTCATAGATCATAATGGAGCTCCGTTTGAAAAGGCACGGAACGGCGGTGACAAATCAGCCGATAAAACAAATTGTATGATGAATTCTGGACAAATGCAACCATGCTCGCGGAATGGAAGCCGGGCCGGCTCAATCCATCCTGTTGAGCCTGCGTGTGAGATGGATCGCCGATCCGAGCATGCCCACGACAAAAACGAGCATGGAGGCGACTATTCCTGCGGCCATTGCGTTGGTCACGCCGAGGTTGAACCGGTACACCTGGTGAAAAACATAGATGAGCAGGCCGTTGGTCATCAGGCCGAAGGAATAGAAATGAGAGGAACAAAGGGCGACAAACCGGCTCCGGTTTTGAGAGCTGAGCCAATAGTGTTTATTGGGAGTATGGATAAGCGAGGATGGAAGGACTTTCATGAGATACGGAAAAACCGAGAACATGGCGAAGATCGCCAGGTAAATGAAGCAATTGAGGATGATGAAATCGTTTCTCGGCATCCAGGAGTTGGGCTGGCCGGAGGCGGTGAAATGGGAGGCCATTCTTTCGGGAAGGCGGGTGGAGTAAAAGAACTGGAGTGCCGGACCGGCCAGGCTTGATGCGAAGAAAAGGGCCCTGATCATTTTCCTTCATCCTTTCAGCCGGAAAGTTTCTTGACAGTATTCACCAGAAAATTCACTTCAACAATAAATAAATTAAAATATATTTGGGGGCTTCGCGGGGTGCGGCGTGGTTGGGCCTGTGGCAAGACCGGA
>DATFYJ010000357.1:0-10566 GCA_035315105.1 Chitinivibrionales bacterium | reverse complement strand
TCGCTTCCCGCGAGCGCGTGCCGAAGCTTCGCGTCGATGCGGCGGTACTTGAGGTAGCCGTAGCCCATGGGGTGTTGTTTGATGTTGAGCATCCAATTGTAGTACAAGGTGAAGTTTTCCGGTTCGTAAATCGGAAGCAGCGGGCAGTCCTCGCTGATGATGTTGATCATGCGCGCGTAGATTGCCGTGCGCGCCGGGCAGTCGGGCATCACGCGGATGGCCTCGTACAGGCTGTCGAAAACCTGGTTTTTGTAATTTGAGTTATTAGTTCCTTTGTCAATGTTCTTCGAATAGAACAACTGGAGAAAGTCCTCCGCGTCCGGATAATCGGCGGCCCAGCCCATGTAGTACATCTGGATCTGCTTGTTCTGCACCTTCCGCTGGAGCGTGGGCCAGTCGTTGAAAACGCATTTGAGGCTGAGGCCCAGCCGTTCGAACTGCTGCCGCGCGAAATCGGCCATGCGCAGGTTCATGGGCCCGTCGGACATGTCGAATTTGAGCTCCGGAATTTTTCCGTCTTTTAGGAGCCCCGCGGCCGCGAGTTCTTTTTTCGCGTCTTCGATCTTGCGCAGGGCCGCCAGGGTGTCGAAACGAAAATACGGACCTGGCCCGGCCTCGTTGTGTCCCGCAAAGGTTGCCGGGACTGCGTTCACCGCCCGAATTCCCCTGCCGTTGGACAAAATCAGTATTTCGTTGTCGGCGTCGTAGCCGAGGGAAATTGCCTGGCGCAGCGACTTGCTTTTTCCGAGAACCGAATCTTCCATGTTAAACGCGATCCAGTACACCACAGGGTCCGATGCCCTGGTGAGGGCAATGCCCTTCTTCTTCCACGAATCGGTGAGCTCCTTTCCCGGGGTGATGACGGCCTGGAACGTCTCCACGGGAATTCCCGTAACGTCAACCTGCCTGCTCAGAAAGAGCATCCAGGTGGCGTATTCCTCCTCGACGTAGCGGAAGTTGATTTTGTCAATAAACGGGACGCGCTTGCCCGCATCGTCAAGCAGGCCCGCTGCCCTGTCGCCCTCATAGTCCTTCGACGGCCCTTCGCCCTCGGCGGGGTAGAAGTCCTGCCGGTACTCCGGGTTGCGGTCCATCACAATGGTCCATTTCCGTTTGAAGGCGGTAAGTATGTACGGGCCGGTGCCCACCACCTGCTCCTGCTCCATGATTTCGGGGATGCGTTCCGCAACGGGGACCGTGTCCCGGCCGCCGCGACCGTTGTCCATGGTAGACAAATGGTAATCGACCACCTCGCGCGGCACGGGCGCGTACACGTTGTTCATGGCGAGCACGTAGATGAACTGCGGAAACGGAGCAGTAAGGCGAAGCACGAGCGTGAAGCTGTCGGCCGCCGATATCCCTTCGACCGGGATGTCGTAGCGGGAAAAATCCCCGATGCGGAACTGCCTGGTCTTCTCCCGGTACGCGTCGAGTCCCACGATCCGGTCCGCGAGAAACGCCCACGCGAGCCCGGTGTTGACGTGGTAGTCGGCCACGCGCTTGAGCGACAGCACGAAGTCCTCGGCAACCACCATGCGCGTGTTCCACGCGTGCGCGCCCGTGGGGTCTTTTCCGAAACAGGGGTTGCGGTGGTAGAGGATGCCCTTCTTGATGTGTATCGTATATGTCAAGCCGTCGGGCGACACCACGGGCATGCCATCGGCGAGCTGTTCCACCACCGCCACCGGCCGCTTGAGGTAGTGGTAGGTGTACAGACCTTCGTAGAAGTTGGCCTGGATGGTGGACGACGTGACGTCACCGCAGGTGGCGGGGTCGAGCGACTTGACGTCTGCGCTGTAGATCGCGTTGTACACCACGCCGGTGCCGCGCGCCGCGCCGCTCGCAGGCCGCAGCACGAACAGCGGCAGCGAGACCAGCAGCGCAACAGTTGCAACGGAGAGGATGTAGAACCACTTCATAACAGATTCCGCAGATATAGTCAGTTGTCAATGATTTCAAGCTAGACCAATATCGGATGACCAATGTCACTCCCGCGAAAGCGGGAGTCCAGCCGGTTGACAAGGGGTGGATTCCCGCTTTCGCGGGAATGACATGAATAACACAGCCCGCGCATTCCCCGCCACTTGGGGCGGGGATTCTTCAATCGTTTGTCTCTGTACTGGCTGATGACCCTGAACTCGCTTGCCCGCTCCGTCGGCTCCTCCCGTCAACTGTCAACCGTCAACTGTCAACTTTTGTCTCACTTCCCCGCGCTGCCTCCCGCCGTTTGAGGTGCCGGGGCAACATAGAGCCGTTCAATTGAATGCAGCAGCCCGCCTGTGACGCTTGGATTGACGTTCCGGAATTTGTTCGACAGGCAGAAGATCTGCTCCGGCAGAACGGTGTAAACGAGCGGAAGCTCGGTCGCGGCGATCCGCTGCCATTCGTCGTACAGCTCCTTGCGTTTGCCGTTGTCAAGTTCCCTGCCCGCCCTGTCGAAAATGGTGTCGATCCTTGCCTCCCAGGGAGTGGCTGGCGTTTTTTGTCCAGGATTCCACATGTGAAGAAAGCCCGAGGAACGCCACACGTTGGATCCGAAATGCGGGTCGACGTTCCCGCTCAGTCCGAGCAGCACCGCCTCCCACGCGTACGGCGGCTTGTCGATCCTCCCGGTGAGGCTGCCGAAATCCAGGCGGATCAGGTGCACCTTCATGCCCATGGCCGCGAGGTTTTTGCAGACCGCCTCGGCCAGCTTGGCGCGGACGGTGTTGCCGCTGTTGGTGTACAGCGTGAACCCCACCGGATGGCCTGCTGGGTCTTCCAGAACGCCGTCGTGGTTCCGGTCCGTCAATCCCTCCTTGGCAAGCAGGGCCCTTGCGGCGGCGGTGTCGAATGGATAATCGGAAACGTTGGAGTTGTAGAAATACCCTTCCGACGGGCTCATGGGCCCGCGCTGGGGACACCCGAGGCCGTTCATGATGCTTCTGATCATGCTTTGTTTGTCAAGCGAAAGGGCAACGGCCTGCCGGAAGGAGCGGCTGCTGAACCATGAATGCTTCGCGGGATCGACATACGGATTGCCGGTTGCAGGGTCCCGGCCGCTGTTCTGATTAAAAAGCACGAAATAGCTGCCCGAGGCAGGACCGAGGCGGTACACCGTGTAATTTCCGCGGGCCTCATCTTTTTTGAGCCTGGTATAATCCTCTCCCTTTGCCTTCAAATAGTCCAGCTGTCCGCGTTTGAACAGCGCGAGTTCCGTGTTCTGGTCCGGAACGATTGAGAACACCACGTGCGACAGGTAGGGAAGGTTCTTGCCGGCTGAATCCTTCTGCCAGTACTGCGGGTTGCGCTTGAGCACGGTTTTCCTGCCCGCAACAAACGATTCAAGCACAAACGGTCCCGTGCCCGGCATGGAATCCGGCGGCGTGGTGACGCCGAGCGCGACCGAAAACGAATTCCATTTTGCAAACGAGCCGAGCCTGTGTCGCGGAAGGATCTCCTGGGCCATGGCCCGCAGAAACGGGGCGTAGGGCACGGGGAGCGTGAAGCGCACCGTGGTGCTGTCCACGACCGAAACGGCCGGTTTTTTTCCCTCAATGGCGAACACGTCACGAGCGGAATTCGGATTTACCGAATCGTTGAATACAAGGCTGTCAAAGGTGAATTCGACGTCCTGCGCGGTGAACGCTGCGCCGTCGGACCATGCGAGACCGGGCCTCAGCGAGAAGTCCCAGACCAGCCCGTCGGGCGACACGGTCCACGATTGCGCGAGGCCGGGCTCGGGCGTGAGGGTGATGGGGTTGATGCGAACCAGCCCCTCGTACATGAGTCCGGTTATTTCTCTTGTGTCAATGTCTGCAGAGGTGATCGGGTTGAACGACCGGGGATCGGAGAACGACGGCCGCACCAGCTCGCCGCCCGCGGAGCCGGCTACCCACGCGAAGTGCGCGGCCTTTTCCTGGATTGCGACGTAGTCGATGACCTCTGGAACGCCGGTGCGTTGCCCGGAAGGCGCGCATGTCAAGAAGAACACAATTATGGGAACGCACAGAAGGCGCGCCGCGGCATGGTTCATGGGCTTCTCCAAATAGGAAAGCAAGTCTAAGAAAATAATAAAGAAAGACCGGCCGGCGCTGGAATAAGAAGATAATAAGGGTAAGATAGAGATGGGCGTTCCCCTCGCTGCGCTCGGGTCGGCCCTCCCTCCGGGCTCGGCCCGTTGGCCTCGTTGCCGGACCGCCCTATGCCTGGCGGCCGGGTCGGCCGGCAATCCCGCGGGACCCTCCGGTCCTGCCTAACGCGGGAAGACGGACATTGCCCTGCATGATGCAGCTGATTGATAGAAAGTCATCGCTTTACTTTGAGGAATGTTACCGGAAACGGGGACTAAGGTGATATGTTGGTCCGAGGAGGAGCTGCCGAGCTTACGATTGCCATTTCTCCCTGAATTCGCTGCTGTTTGCAATTGTCTCAATCGTGTTGATCTCCTCCGGCGTCCAGGGCGACAGGCTGCATTCAAAGGGAAGGGTTTCGCGGAATCCCCGGATCAGGCACGACCGTAATTCTCTTTCGTCAAGTACGGGCCGCAATTCTTGCACGCAGACGCACTTTTTCTCAAGCAGCAATTTCTGCGCTTCGCGCTCCTGCGGCAAAAGCCGCAGGAAATCGGGCAGGTTCCGGAATGCGCCGGTTACGGGAATGGAGCCGTGCTGCAGCGCCGCCCCTGCGGTCCTTTTCTGCGCGGAGCCGACCAGTTTCCTTTCGCCCGCCATTATTTCGTGGCGGTTGGGCGAAAGGAAACAGGGAAGCCGCGTTTTGCTTCCCGGTCCGATGCGGTCGTGCGGCGAATCGTGCCGCGAGCAGTCGATACCCGCGAGAGCAAGCCCCGCCATCAGACAATCGGAAATCACCCGGTACGTTTCCATGAGCGTTGCGCCCATGCCGGGCGAATGCGCTGAAAAAATGCAGGAGTAGGTGATGTCGCCGTGGTGCAGCACCGATCTTCCGCCGGTGGGGCGCCTTATCCATTCAGCACCCGCCTGTTCCAGCGATCTCAGGTCAAGCGTTTCGTGCGGTTTTTCCGAAATGCCGAGGGTTATCGAGGGCTTTTCCCATGAATACAACCGCACCGTGACCGCCGGCGTCTTGTCGCATAAGGAAAGCACATGCAGATCGGCCGCCATGTTGAAGGCGGCGGAATGAGGAGCATCGTCGATGATGCGGGCGATGGTATTCATGAGATTGTGGAAAATACTCCATGGATTCTGCGCCGTTGCTCCGGTGGATGAGTTTGGCATTTGTCGAAAGGATTTGCAGTTTAGAGGAGATGTTATCCGCTTAAGTATCAATCTTTTGAGGTTGATACTCCTCAAAAGGCAAGCATGCTTGTAAATCGTTGAAAACATTGCGCAAAAGTTGCAGGGCTGGCATGATGACATGTGAATCGCGGTCTATTGACTACATATTTACCAACGGGTATCGGCCGATTATGCCGGATAAGAGGATGATTTCGCCTGATACAGCCCTGTTGCACGCGGTTTGCTACCATAATACATACTGTTGGGTTGTGTTCCGGGGGGGGTCTAATCCGGAACCTTTTTTCGCAACATTTCCATTTAAGCACCAACGTGCAAAGTAATTCTTTAACCCAATTTCCAGAAAGGGGGGGAACCGCCGTAAGATTTTTTGCACAGGAGTACCGTTTCTTTTGGAGAAAAAAATCGAAATTTAACAAAGGAGAGAAGAAAATGATGAAGAAGATGAGCATTATTCTATCAATTCTTGCGTTAAGCGTGTTCACGGCAAACGCCGGGACCGTTAGCGGTGTCGTGGACTCCGCAGGCGCCGCGGTGCTGGCCAATGTCATCGTGACCGTCACTCCTGCCGGAGGCGGAACTGCGCTGGCCGACACGACTACCGCCACCGGCGACTATTCGATTGCTGGTGTTCCGGCGGGTGCTCAAACCATTACGGCGACCAAGGACGGATTCACGGCTTACACCGGGGTTGTTTTTGTTACCGCTGCAGGTGTCACAACGAGAAACATTTCGCTTGCGGCAGAGCCGCCTGGCATCACTGTTACCGGACATGTTTTTGACTCGGCAAGCGGCAACCCGCTCGCGGGAGTGATTATTCGTTTGACAACGATCGGCGGAGGCGCCACGCTTGTCGACTCCACGTTAACGATTGCAAACGGTTCGTATTCGCTTACCCATGTTCAGACTGGCAGGTACGATCTTTCAGCCGCTGCGGTTGGCCATGTCACCCAAACAGTGGTAATCGCTGCTGCTGCGGCCAACCTGACCCAGGACTTTACGCTGCCGCCTCTTCCTGCAGGTATTGTCATTTCTGGTCATGTAATGGATTCGGTGAGTGGAAATCCTATCAGCGGCGCGGTTGTGCGTCTTCGTACCGGCGGCGCAGCCGGCGGCACCATAATCGACTCCGCGATTACGGCTACGAACGGCAGCTACTCAATTGACAGCGTTCAGGCCGGCACGTATGCGCTTATCGCTGCGGCGGCGGGTCATGTGACCAAAACGGTCACCGGCGTTGTCGTTGCCAATGCTGCGGTCACCCGGGACTTCGCGCTTGCCGGACTTCCTGCCGGCGTCTCGATTACCGGAACGGTCGTCGACTCGGTCAGCGGAGATCCCATTGCCGGAGCAATCGTGCGATTGCGCACCCCAGGCGGTATTGGCGGTGGTGGCGGGGCACTTGTGGACTCCGCGATCACGGCTGCAAACGGCACTTATTCAATTGACAGCGTTCAGGCCGGAACGTATAACCTCGTTGCCTCGGCCACAGGCCACGCTAACAAAACAGATGCAGGAATCGTGGTTGCGGCTGTCGCGCTGGTGAGGGACTTCGAGCTTGTCAAGACTCCTGGCATTGCCATTACCGGAAGAGTGGCGGACTCTACGTCGGGCCTGCCTCTTGGCGGAGCGATCGTGCGCGCTTTTCAGGCCGGCGTTTTGGTTGATTCTGCCATCGTTGCCGCGAACGGAACGTACAGTTTGGACGTTCCTGCAGGCGTGACAACGCTGACTGCAAACGCTGCCGGTCACGGAACCAAGACCATTACCGGTCTTAATGTGACGGTAGCTGTCACCGAGAATTTCTTCCTCGTTGCCGGCGGAACCGGCGTTGTGCTGGTAGCCGACAACAGGTCCACAAAGCCCGAATTCGTCATGACTGCGGGTCACATCCTGCAGCTGCGTAATTTCAATGACGCGGGCGTTGTCTCGGTGTACGGTCTGAGCGGCAAGCTTGTCTATCGCACCACCATTGAAGCCCATGCGGCATCCGTGGTTCTGCCGAGCAGCCTTGCCCGCACCGGCGGCTTGTACCTGGTGAGCATTTCACAGAGGAATGCGGTGTATCGCAAGCAGATCGTTCTTCAGTAAGGGGCGATCGTCTGTGAGTGCTGATGGTTCATGTTTCTGAGGCGGGAAGAACAACGGATGTCCTTCCCGCCGGTTACGAGGCCCCGGCAGTGTATCGGGGCCTCCTTCTTTTTCCGGGGCGGCATGGTTGTTTGCAATGGAACGCTGCCTCAGTCTATTAAAAAGGAACAGATAGCATGCGCGGAAAAACCGGTCTCGCATTATTGATGATGCTCATCGCGGCCTTCTCGACGCACGCAATTACGATTTCCGGAACCGTGACAAGCGCGTCCGACAACCGGGCAATTGCGGGCGCGGTTGTGTCGTACGAGAACCTTGCCGGCACCAACGTATTTTCGGACACCACGCTCGCGGGCGGCGGATATTCCCTGCCGTCAATTCCGAATACTCTGACGACCGGGATCCTCATCGTGACCGCTTCCGGGTTCGTTACGAGCCGTCAGATCCTCACGGCGCTTGCGCCGACCGACACGGTTGATGTGCAGTTGACGCCCAATGCGGTCGGCACGGGGACCAAAAAAATTACCGGACTGGTAACCGAAGCCGGCACGGCAAACGCGGTGGCCGGGGCGCAGCTTGTTCTCTTCCTGCATACGGGCCTTGTTACCACGACGCCCGTCGATACCGTGTTGTCCGGTGCGGACGGAAAATACGAATTCGATTCGCTTTCGTCCGGGCGCTACGATATCGCGGCGAGAAAAACAGGCTATCTCAACAACAACACCGCCACGGGTTTGAACCTCAGCGTCGCCGATTCCATCACGCAGAACATTCAGCTCACCCCGGTGGGCACCCGCGTGGGAAGCCTCACCGGCAAGGTGACTGCCGCGGACACGGCGGTTGCCGTTGCGAACGCAAAGGTGCTGCTGGAGCAGACCGCGTCCCTGGGCGGGTCCGTAGCAATCGACACCGTGGATTCGGTATTTACAAACGCAAATGGCGTCTACGCCATTACCGGCGTACCTGAGGGCACAGGGTACAGGCTTGCCGTTTCGGCCGCAGGCTACGTTTCGGCCGGCTCGCCCAATTTATTCACCGTGGATTCGGCCGTGACCCGCACCGAGAATTTCAGGCTCGCCGCCGTTATTGTGCCTTCCGGAATCGTCAAGGGCGTCGTGACCGACAGCGCATCGCTCGCGGCGCTTGCGGGCACCGAAGTCGTTCTGCGGGAGCGGGCGGTTCTGAGCGGCGCATGGGTCGCGCTTGACTCGACGACAACCGCGGCGAACGGTTCCTTCTCGTTTGCGGGTTTGGGCGTAGGCACCTATTCCCTCGTGGCGGAAAGGACCGGTTATCTCACCTACACGTCCCCTGTCAACGAGGCGATCAATCTCACAAAAAATCCCGACACTGCCGCAGTCGCCATTGCGCTCGTGCCTGTTCCGAGGGGAAGCCTGTTCGTGTTTGTGCAGGACAGCGCCAACGGCGCGATTCCCGGCGCATCGGTTTCGGCAATCCAGAGAGCGGCTGCGGGGCAGACGCAGCAGACCTATAATGGAATAACCCTGGCCACCGGTTGGGTGGCGTTTGCCGGCATTGTCGCCGGATCATACGATCTCACCATATCGAAACCGGGGTACAACACGGTGACGCGCGCCGGCCAGGCGGTTATTGCCAATGCCAGCGACAGCACAAGGGTGACGCTGCGACTGGCCACAGGTTCCGCAAAGCTCGTGATGGGCACGGTGAAAACCGCATCAGGCTCGCCGGCGGCAGGGGCGGTGGTGCTGCTCACCGCGCGAGCCGGCGGCGGAACGACGCTGGCGCTGGTTGACACATGCGGAGCCGACGGGGCGTACCGTATCACAGGGATTCCCGTGGGTTACCTCTCGGTGTCCCTCGCCGTGACCCTTGCGGGATACCAGGCCCAGGATTCCGCGGGTATAGCAATTGTCAACGACACCACCACGGTCAATCTCACCCTGATGCCCAATGCCGGCGTTCTGCCGTCCGCGGCCCGCAGCGCCGTGGAGCTGAGCGTCGCCGTGACGAAAGACGGCATCCTTGTTTCGGGAATCCGCACTGGTGTGCCGCTGAGAATCACGCTCTATTCTGTAAACGGCCGGACCGTGATGAACCGGGTTGTTGAGAACCCGGCCCTGTCGCTCAGGATTGCAAGGGCATGGCCGAACCAGGTCGTTTTTCTTGTGGTTGAACAGGGGAGCCGCATCATACGCCAGAAGGTTATCGTGCGGCAGTACTGAGCGGTCAGGTTGCGCGGATAAGTCATCTTGGTGAATGAGCATACCCAGGCCTTCACTGCTTTCCCAGGAAGCGGCGAGGGCCTTTTCTCTTCTGCAGCACCTTCATTTCACCACATTCCGTCATTTCGTGCTTTCATTATTCATTACAAGATTTTATTTTATAGCTCCGTTTCTGCAGCGCAGGCGTGATCCCAGAAAGGCGGAAGATGGAACAGGTCGCGATAGGCATCGATCTCGGCGGAACCAACCTCAAGGGCATCGTCATGAACAGGGACGGGGAGGGTCGTCATCTAACCCGCATCCCCACCGAAGCCAAGAAGGGCGGACAGAAGGTCCTTGAAAACATACTCACCCTCATCGATAAGCTTATCCTCAAGGAAGGCTCAAAAGACAACATCATCGGCGTCGGCATAGGCACACCGGGATTTGTGGACCGCGACGGGACCATCCTCGGCGGCGCAGAGAACCTTCCGGGCTGGAAAGGCATGCAGATTTACGAGCCCATCCAGCAGCGGTTCGGTTTGCCGGCCACCGGCGGCAACGACGTGACCGTCACTGCGCTCGCGGAATCGCGGTTTGGGGCAGGTAAAGGCGTGAAGAACATGGTGTGCCTCGCGCTGGGCACCGGCATCGGCGGCGGCATCGTCGTGAACGGCCAGCTTTACAAAGGCGCACACGGCATGGCGGGTGAGCTCGGCCACATTTGCGTCGAGACCAACGGCCTCCAGTGCAACTGCGGCCAGAAGGGGTGCGTGGAACGGTATGCGTCGGCCACGGGCATCGTCGACATGGCCATCAGCGTGTGCCAGGACCTCGACGCCAAGAACCAGACCCCGTTCGCCCACGAGGTATTGCGAAAGCCGCAGAGCCTCACGTCGAAAGTTGTGTACGATTATGTCAAGAAGAACGACCCCGTGGCGTGCCGCGTCAACGAGCTCGTGTGCGAAAAGCTCGCCCGCTGCGTGGGCATCATCGTGAACGCGCTGTCGCCCGACCGCATCATTCTCGGCGGCGGC
>DATFYJ010000356.1:0-2118 GCA_035315105.1 Chitinivibrionales bacterium | reverse complement strand
CTGCATGCGAAACCGTCAAGAAGAAATGCCATCTCGAAATCACCAACCTTCTCATCCCGGGCGAGAACGATTCCGAGAACGACATTTGCCAGCTCGTGGACTGGATCGCCGCCAATCTCGGCCGCGACACTCCCCTTCACTTCTCGCGGTACTTCCCGCGGTACAGAATGGACGCGCCGCCGACGCCCGCGGCAACCCTGCTGCGCGCGCGCGAGCTGGCGATCCGGAAGCTTGACTACGTCTACCTGGGAAACATGGATTCGCAAATCGGAAGCGACACCCGCTGCCCGTCGTGCGGCACGGTGCTCATTCGGAGGAACGGATATTCCATTTCTGTCAACAAGTCGCTCAGAAAAGACGCAGCCGGTAAAAAAGCGTCATGCCCTTCCTGCAACCGCAGCACGAACATCATCCTCGCCTGATTGTTTTCCCGACGGCTCCCCGCTCTTTTCACAGAATGCACGAGCGCTTCGGGCAGGGCCGTGATGCCGGAGAGAAAAACTACTGGGCGGTTCCGAGATCAAACCATTTCGCGATGACCCAGAGGGACGGGTTCTGCGGGTCCTTCTCGAGGTAGAACGCCTGTTCTCCTATCGCAACATAATAGTCGGCGACCGTCTGGTCTCCGGTATTGACGCGCACCAGGAACTCGCCGTCGCGCAGGATAACCTCGGCATACTGGGTACCGTCCGGAGCTTTGAAGTAATTGATGGCGTTGGTGTCGATGGGTTGCGGACTTTGCTGCAGACTGATTTCCATCGCGTCGGAAAAGAGATTCTCGTGGATCTCAATCTCGTCATCGTAGGTCCAATAGTACATCTGCGAAATTCCCTTAATCTCCCGCACGTAACTGAACATCGAATCGATGGTCTCGAGCAGCGCGTCCCCGTGCTCCTTGGCGTAGTCGGCCTGGAAACTTGGGGACACGTAGAATCGGAAATCCTTCACGGGAGAAAACAGGTCCATAAAGAGGCCGATCTGGCGGGTTTCGTATGCAGTGAAAAGTTGCTGGATCGTGCCCGCCGGTGTGCTTCGCCCAATGCCGGCGCTTTGCGGTTCCCCGGTCTGTGGAAAAAACGGGTCGAAGCACCCGTGCAGGAACAGGCACAGCGCAGCAGCAGCAGCCGGCCCTCCGAACGATTTCCTATGGTTTGCCCTCGCCATTTTCACTCCAGCGCTAGTATTCGGGCACAAAAAGCGGATGGAAGATGGATTTTCCCGGATACTTGTCCTTCCAATAAACAATGCACCACGTGTTCTTGTTTGCATTGAATATAAATTTGAACGATGCGTTGTCGTCAAACGTGTATGATTTCGGCGGGATCATCAGCGTGTCCCGCGCCGCGACATGATAGGCGCGGTCCACGTAGAACGTGTCGCCTATGGTGAAATCGGACAGGGAATCCGGCGTCCAGGATACCGCATCGATGGCAAACCTGTTCCAGACGTCATGGAGATGGTCGATGAGCATTTTCCTGTCAAAAATATTGTCGTTGATATCAACATAGACCGCCGTGTCGTAGAAGATGTCGTTGTAGTCCACCTTGGTGATCTGTTTCCCCGTGTTCCACAGGATCGAGGCGAAATAGAACGGGTCCACAATGGCGGTGCTTGAAGGGTACTCGGCCGGACGCGGATCGAAAAGGCCGCATGAGACGATTGAAAGGACACCCGCAGCAAAGAGAAGTACGGTCTTACGCATGTTAAAACACCCCGATTAGAGAAACGTGTATGTCCCAGATGTTTTCGTGGACATCGAAGGTCCTTGCGAATGCGGCATGGAATTGCAGCCGGCGCTCGAGCACGTACGATACCGATGCGAACGGCGTCACGCGCGTACCGGCGGTTGGAAGCGGTGTATAAGACCGTTTAACCACGTTGAATTCCCTCAGGTCATTATACTCATAGGAGAATCCCGCAGCCAGCTGCCCGGTATTCTGCGCGGTTGCCGCCGCCGTGAGTTTGATCCCGTGCTGCCACGACTTGTCGACAATGGCATAATAATCCCCCTGGGTGGATGCCGCCGGTGAATTTGCAATCACCGAGGAGTCGAGGTACTCCGGCGAGCTCCACCAGCCGAAATCGCAGTACGTTTCCTTCCATTCGGCCAAGAAGGTG
>DATFYJ010000355.1:0-4602 GCA_035315105.1 Chitinivibrionales bacterium | reverse complement strand
ACGCCTTCGAATTCGACGAATATCTTTCTGTTCGCGTAGGCATTATCTAAAGTAAAGTGTTTCCTGTACCAGCACGTGCCTTCGTACATCGAACCGTCGCCGCCGCCGCTGTTCTGGTTTTCGAAGGTGTCGGTGTCGTTCCACGTGTGGGGAATGCCGACGTTTTTCCATCCGGCATCATTAAACGCGATGGCCTGGGCGTTGGCGGGGTCGGAACGCTGGAATTTCCACGGCGTGGCGCCGAAATTGATTTTGACGCGGTTGCTTTGCTCCGGTACGTAGGTTTCCGCAAAGCACGTTGCCGTTGCCAGGACGACAACGAAAAGAGGAGCTAAAAAGTTTTTACGCACGTGGAATCCCTCCTTGTTATTGTTGACAGCCGCAATTCTTTTTTCAGCTTATGATAATATAACGGCACGGGCTTCCCTGCGACTCGGATTTGTGCGGGCCGGTGCATTGTTCGTTACACGTTTATGTAACGGATAATGAGTTCTCCTGCATCATTTTCCTTTGCCCCCGGCCATGGGCGTTTATATTACAGACAAGCAACAACGGATGTCGCGAACGTAAACGTGCCCAGCGTGCATGCCGACGAACCGGTCAATTATTACCGCGGAAAAACAGGACTCGTGACTGCGGGAACCCGCAGGCGGTGACGTTCCTGTTACCCGAGACGGTGGAGGTTTTTGAGAATGTCGAGGCGCCTTGTCCACAAACGTTTCTTCGTAGTGGCCGCGCTAGGTGCGCTGGTGCTCTCGGAAGGCAGCCTGGGGGCAGGCGGAACGGAACGGATCGTGGTGACCAACAATTGCCCCATTACGCTGTGGATGCATTTCACCGAAATGCCGTATACCGCGGATATCAACGGCGGCAAGCCCCAGAAAATGCTTCCCAACACCACCGTGATATATGATTCGCTGCCGGATTTCGGGGCCGGAAGGTGCTGGGCCTATTACAAAGACCCGGGCGATGTGGTCAACAAATACGCACCCATTTCGTCCTACAACGGTTTCGTGGAAATGACCGTGAGCGGAGGGCCCACCGGTGTGCAGAACTACAACATTTCCTTTGTCGACTATGCCACGCTGCCGGTCAAGGTGACGGGAGCCGGAAAAAACTGCATCCCGACCATTGTGCCCGTCAGCTTTGCCGAAATGCAGAACCAGCTCAAGAACGGGTGCCCCACGCAACTCGCCGATTACATTGACAGCCTGGGAATAGGCAGGTGTCTTTCTTCCTATTTCTACTGCGTTCAGCCGGGCTTCGACACGGGAAATATTTACTGCAACAAAATGAAACTGGCCTACGGTTACGACGGCCTGGCCATCTACGGCGGTTCGTTCGGCGGCGCGTCGCAGTCGTTTTACGACTCGGTTGCCGGATGGAACAGGGGAACGTTTGCCGGAGACGCGGATTCAGCCGATTACTACCTTGGCCCGGAACAGGATGCCAACGGCAAATGGGTGAAACCGTATAACCACTTTGCCAAATGGGTCCACAAAGACCTCGACGCCGAAGTGTACGCCTTTGCCAACGACGACCATCAGAACCAAAGCGGGTTCCAGGCGTGCCCGAACTGCGGCGAGCTGGACATCACGTGGTGCCCGTGCGAGGGATCGTCCGTGTCGCAGGGATTGTTCACCCCGATACTGCGCTTGCAGAATGAGAAGTTCATGCGGTATGCGCTGGTAACGCCCGGCGGTCGGACCGTGCGCACGGGCGTCGTGACTTCGGTTGAAGAGGTGGGCCGGGCGCTTTCGGCCGGGCTTTCCCAGGGCGTGTATTACCTGGCGCTCTACGGCAGGGACGGAGCAGTGGCGGCAACAAAAAGGATTCTGGTTTCGGACAGGATATCTCAAACAAGATAGAGGGAGGGGAACATGAAGAAAGTCGTTGCAGGAATGTTTTTCGTCGCGGTCGTTGCAGTCGCAAGCTTTGGCGGGACGCAGAAGGTGGTGGTAGCCAATGACTGCCCCATCACGCTATGGATCCATTTTACCGGAAATCCTGCTCCTGATGGCGGGATAACCCACAAAATGGCTCCTAACGATACCCTGACTTTCACTAACTGGCCGGATTTCGGCGCCGGCAGATGCTGGGCCTATTATCATGATCCCGGCACAAAGACCAATGCGAGTGCACCGATCATGCCGGAAAATGGGTTTGTGGAAATGACCGTAAGCGGCGGAGCCACCGGTGTGCAGAACTACAACATTTCTTATGTAGACTATGCAACGCTGCCAGTCAAGGTCGTGGGAGGTTGTTCATCTTGTATCCCGACAATTGTGCCGGTCACCTTTAATGAGATGAAGTACCAACTCTTGCACGGGTGTCCCACACAGCTCAATTTTTTCGATACCACTTTGGGAATAGGCATATGCCTTGGTTCTTACGACTACTGCGTCCAGCCGGGTTACGATACCGGAAACATATACTGCAACAAGATGTGGCTGGGCCACCACCACCACGGTACCGAAGTATACGGCGGTTCGCTTAATCCCGGTTCGAGCGACAAACTATTTGATTCGATTGCCGCCTGGCAAAGGGGAACATTTTACCAGGACGCGGATTCTGCCGATTACTGGAAAAAGCCGGAACAAGATTCCCTCGGCAATTGGGTAAATCCCTACAACCGCTATGCTAAATGGATCCACAAAACCATGAACGCCCAGGTTTACGCTTTTGCCAACGACGACCATCAGAATCAAAGCGGGTTCCAGGCGTGCCCGAACTGCGGTGAGCTCGACATCACGTGGTGCCCGTGCGAGAATGGATGCTCGGATGATGTCATAGCGGCAACGGCCGCAAAGCAGTTCACGCCGGTAATGCGTTTGCAGAACGAGAAGTTCATTCGGTATACTCTGTTTTCGCCCAACGGAAGAACCGTACGCACCGGCGTCGCTGCCTCAATGGAAGAGGTGAGCCGGGCGCTCTCGGACAGGCTCACGCTTTCGCGGGGCGTTTACATTGTCGCGCTGTACGGCAAAGACGGGGCTTTGGCGGCAAGCAAGAGAATATTTGCTACGTGGTAAAGAAGGAAATTCGATTGGGCGTTCCCCTCGCCTTCGTCAAGACTCTGGCTCGGGTCGGCCCTGTAACCCGCCCTTCCAATTGGGCGGGTTGCTTCCTTCCGATCCACCCCTTTGGGTGCTCCCAAGGGTCGTCGGGCTTTGGCCTCGGGCCATCCAATTTTAGATTGTAGAATGTAGATTTGAAATGCGAAATACGAAGACCAACCAGAATTTTTTCAATCTACAATCATCAATCTAAAATCTACAATTGAGAGTCCGGGCGGCATCCCGCTTCCGGGGTTGTCAAAAGGGGTCTATCTTGTTGTTTTGAAGTCGGGACAGCCGGCGCTTGCGCAGCGGGCAATGGTGGTCAGATAAAGATGGCGCTGGCATTGTCGCCAACGTAAACCAAAGGAGGCTGTGCTATGCGTCGTAACCTTGCAATTGCCGTTATTGCAATTTCCTGTTTGGTGTCGGCGTCCCTGGTGAGCGCCGCTCTTCCACCGGGGTACACGGCCAAACCGTTTGCCGGCGACACCCTGCTCGGCAAACCCCAGCAGATCCCGGGTGTTGTGAAGGCCATGTTCTGGGATAATGGCGGCGAAGGTGTGTCACAGCACATGAGCGGGGGTATCCAGGGCTATAGCGGCAACGATTATGATGTGATAGGATATGGTACTTCCGGCAACTTTGATTCGTCCGTTAATGCAACGCATCCCACTTCGCATCTTGCATATATAGGCTGTGACAATCCTACTGCCACCCCGCCTATTGTCGGAACATGGTTCAAATACACGGTCCATGTCAATACGGCCGGCACCTATTATGTCGACTTTAAACAGGCCACCGCCATTGCTCCTCCCAACCTTCAGGCGATCACCTACTACGACGGCACGTCGGTAACGTTGGATTCGGTCGCGAATTTACCCATGTGTATAACTCCTCCCGGATGTCCGGAAGTCTGGCACGCTTGGACCGTTAACATGAACGTCGACTCGGTAGCACTCGATACCGGGCTGCAGGTCGTCCAAATCAATTTTCATGTGGGAAGCTGGAACTTCGATTGGATGAGGTTTAGACTGAAGGGCGGGACGGGAACACAGGTACCTGCCCTTCTCAGGTCTCAGGCCGGTCCCATCGGCCTCAGGGCCACGTTGTCCGGTGCCCGGCTCACGCTCTCCTACAATGCCATGGCGGCCGCTTCGACAAGAATTTCCATCACGGATTGCGCGGGCAAAACGGTAGTGTCGTCCATTGACGAAAAGGACGCGGTTCGAAGCCGCACCGCAAGCCTCAACGTGCGTAACCTGCGCCCTGGTGTATATTTTGTCAATGTTGAACGCGGCAAAAGCAGGGAAACAAAATCGATTACGATCGCTCACTGATTTCCCTGTGGCAGGAGGTCTTCCCTATGAGTGCGCTGAGCCGGATTGCCGTCGCGGCAGGGTCCTGCCTTCTCTGTGGCATCTCCGAGGAATCCCGGTTTATTATTGCCCGGTAATGGTCTGCCATCATGCCTCGCGAATAGTGATTGGTCGCCGGAATTCCGCACGGATGCCCGGTCCGAAAGTAAGTGTATTTTCTGCGGAAG